>JADHMO010000017.1 GCA_016779995.1 Flavobacteriales bacterium | reverse complement strand
AAACCATACTGTTTTATAAGGTATCTTATTATCTTTTCTAAGGTTTGATAATGTCCTTATTGAAACCTTATATAATTGAGCTGCTTCTTTCTCTGTTAATACATCTATATTCATACTAATTTCTTTAGATTCAATTTGTTTTAAAATTAAATCAAAAAACATTAAATTAAATTAAATGTTTTTCACAAAAAGTTCATTTTTTTAACAGTCATTATTTCTATAAAATATTGATTTATAAATATTTATGATATTTATATAAAGTATTTTAAGAAATTTTTAAATAAAAAAGACGTCATATTTATTTGGAGTATTAAAAAAATGAAAAAAAATAATTTTTAACCCCAATTCTAACCCCACTTAAAGAAAAATCCCCCAATCTACTAGAGAATGAGGGACTATTTGTGGCGGTCTGGACGGGACTCGAACCCGCGACCCCATGCGTGACAGGCATGTATTCTAACCAACTGAACTACCAAACCGTTTCTATAAAAGAACAGCTTCTTACGAAGCGGTTGCAAATATAAATTGTTTTTTGAATTAGTAACAAAGATTATTTAAAAAAAATCAATGCAACTTAGCTCGTTTTCTAAGGTAGGATAATAAAATAGGATCGAAACCTACATTGATGTCCGATTCTACAAAGTCAATTTTGTATTGTATGCATTTCAACTTTAGGGCATTTAAAAATTCTTGGGATTTTTGCTGAAAATTTTTCTTGATTTCATTGGGTGATAATTTTAATTCCTCTCCCGTTTCCATATCCACGAACTTGTAGGGTCTATTTTCATAATCAAATTCCAATTCTTTGGATTTGTCCATGACGTGAAAAAGCACCACTTCGTGCTTATTAAATTTCAAATGCTGTAAAGCTGAAAATAATTCCTCACTTTTCTCAGAATTATCAAACATATCGCTGAACAGAATCACTAAAGAGCGTTGATGAATATTTTCAGCTATTTGATGTAGTCCATCAACAAGTCGAGAAGTTTTCATTAGTGGAGATTGTTTGAGCACCTTATCCAATTCATGCAAGAGGTACTGATGGTGCTTAGCACTGGTCTTTTCGATGGTATGTAAGTTTACTTTATCAGAAAATAAACTCAAGCCTACGGCATCTCTTTGTCTTTTCAATAGATTCATGAGTGCAGCAGCACATAAGACAGAAAAATACAGCTTATTGGGATTCTCCATACTTGGATTATCCTTATTAGGAAAATACATGGACGAAGATTGGTCAATGATAATTCTGCATCTAAGGTTGGTTTCTTCTTCAAAACGCTTAACAAAATACTTATCTGTTCTAGCAAATAGTTTCCAATCAATATGCCGAGTGCTCTCCCCAGAGTTGTACAATCTATGCTCGGCAAACTCCACAGAAAAACCATGAAATGGACTCTTATGAAGCCCTGTTATAAAACCTTCAACCACTTGATTGGCAAGGAGTTCAAGATTTTCAAATTTTTCTATGTGTTTTCTTTCTATCATAAATAAAAAAAGGGCAAAACGCCCTTTTTAAATGAATAGACCTTTGAATTACAGCTGAGCGTCTAATTTTTCAGCCAATACACTTTTAGGTACTGCACCGATTACTTTATCAACAATCTCACCATTTTTAAAAATTAATAAAGCAGGAATGTTACGAATACCGTATTCAGAAGGTACTGCTGAATTGTCATCAACATTTACCTTTCCAACTACTGCTTTTCCATCATAATCGTTTGCTAACTCATCAACGATAGGACCTACCATACGGCAAGGACCACACCAAGTAGCCCAAAAGTCTACTAATACAGGTTTGTCTGAGTCTAGTACTGTTTCTTTAAAATTTGCGTCTGTAATTTCTAATGCCATTGTATTTTTATAATTTTAGTTTATTGAAAAATGTGTGATACAAAATTACACATTTAATTGATTTTTATTTCCAAGAAAGGAATTTGTTTTAACTGCAATATAAAGGCTTCATCTAAGTTAATTTTAAACTTTCTTGAACGTAAAGGAACTTGATAGCCTTCGTCATAATCTGTTACTACAAACTTTAGGTTATGTTTTCCTGGAAACTGCTCTGATAATGATACAATAGATTCTATCACTTCCATATTCAAATCATCGATAGCTATTGAAACATTGACTGAGCGTAAAGTCTTTTCTTTGATTTCTGATAGCAGCTCTACTCCTACTAACTTCATCTCTAGTTCTCCATCTCCCCATTTTCTTTCTTGAACTCGGCATTGTGCGTGCAAAAACCAACCTTCCGTCATGTAGGCTTTATAGTCTGGGTAATCGCTACCAAACAAGAAGAAAGTAATGTTGTCATGATAATCTTCTAGGGTAAGCGTTCCAAATGGTTTACCTCCTTTAGTAAAGCGATGTTCTATGTTGGATACCATTCCAGCAATGTGAATATCTTTTCCTCTAATGCTAGACAAATCTTTTAACTCAGAAATATTGAAATTGCAGAAGTTTTCCATTTCTAGCTTATAATCATCTAGGGGGTGACCTGAAATATAAAAACCTACCACTTCTTTTTCCTTGTTAAGTAACTCTAAAGTGTTCCAAGGTTCTACCATAGGAATACTAGGCTCTAAAAGGTTTTCCTGCGAAGATTCGCCAAATAAGGACACCTGTGCTGAATCTAAATTTTCTTGATATTTATGACCATATCTTAATATTTTCTCTAAAAAAATACTTCCGTTACCTTCATCATAAAAATAGGTAGAACGCTTATGTCCAAAGCTATCAAAACCACCTGCATATACTAAACTTTCAAAAGCTCGTTTGTTAGCTGCTCTTAGGTCTATACGCTTGGCTAAATCAAAAATAGACTGGTAATTACCGTTTTCTTGACGTTCGTTAACAATGGTTTCTACAGCACCCTCGCCAACACCTTTTATCGCACCAAGACCAAAACGAATTTCGCCATTTTTGTTTACGGCAAACTTGTAAAAACTTTCATTCACATCTGGTCCTAACACCTTCACTCCCATACGTTTACACTCCTCCATGTAGAAGGTAACCTTCTTAATGTCGTTCATATTATGAGTTAGGTAGGCTGCCATATATTCAGCAGGATAATGTGCTTTCAAATAGGCCGTCTGAAAGGCTATCAAAGCGTAACAAGTAGAATGCGACTTATTGAATGCATAGGCGGCAAAAGCCTCCCAATCGCCCCAAATTTTTTCTGCTATGTCTGTATCGTGACCTCTTTCTTTACAGCCATCTAAAAACTTGGGTTTTAATTTTTGTAGTAAGGCGAAAATCTTTTTACCCATAGCTTTACGCAAAACATCGGCGTCTCCCTTAGAAAAACCCGCTAACTCCTGAGACAATAACATCACTTGCTCTTGATAGACTGTAATTCCATAAGTATCAGCCAAGATACCCGACATTTCAGGTAAATCATATACAATGTCTTCTTTACCGTGCTTACGAGCTATGAAATTGGGAATGTATTCCATTGGGCCAGGTCTGTAAAGGGCATTCATAGCTATTAAATCATCGAATTTATCTGGTTTTAATAGCTTGAGGTTTTTCTGCATTCCTGGTGATTCAAACTGAAAAATACCATTGGTTTCTCCCCTTTGAAATAGCTGATAGGTCAACTCATCATCGAGTGGTATTTCATCAGGGTCAATATCCACATCGTGAATGTGTTTGATGATTTTACAGCAATCCTTAATGATGGTTAAATTCTTAAGTCCAAGAAAATCCATCTTCAACATACCTGCCGATTCTACAACACTGTTGTCAAATTGAGTCACTAATAAATCGGCTCCTTTAGCTTTGCCAACAGGAACAAATTTTGTGATGTCGTCTGGCGTGATAATGACTCCACAGGCATGTACACCAATATTTCTTAAAGAACCTTCTAATATGGTGGCTTGTTGAATAGTTCTAGATTGTAGGCTATCTCCTTCAGCTAAGTCTTTGAAATCTTGAGCCATTTTAAACTGCTCAGAGTTTAGCTTATCTTTTAATTCTTTGTCTTCAAAACTGAACAATTTATTCAACTTGATATCTGGCATCTTTTTAGTCAGGGCATCGGCTTCTGACAAAGGTAAATCCAACACTCTAGCAGTATCCCTTAGAGATGATTTGGCCGCCATAGTACCATAAGTAATAATTTGAGCGACTTGGTTTTGTCCATATTTATTTACTACCCAATCAATTATTTTTCCTCTGCCTTCATCGTCAAAGTCAATATCAATATCTGGAAGTGATACCCTATCAGGATTTAAAAAACGCTCAAAAAGTAGGTCATACTTTATGGGATCTACATTGGTAATTCCAACGCAATAGGCTACTGCCGAACCTGCTGCCGAACCTCTACCCGGTCCTACAGAAACTCCCATCTTTCTAGCTTGAGAAGTAAAATCTTGGACTATTAAAAAATAACCCGGATATCCTGTTTTGGCAATGGTTTCTAATTCAAAATCCAAGCGTTCTTTTATTTCTTCTGTTATTTCAGCATAACGCTTTTTCGCACCCTCAAAAGTCAAATGACGTAAATAGGCATTCTCTCCTCTTTTACCACCGTCTTTTTTATCTTCTACATCAATGAACTCATTGGGTATATCAAAGGCTGGTAAGAGTACCTCTCGTTTCAATTCGTAAGACTCGACCTTATCAATGATTTCTTTGATATTTAGTATGCTCTCAGGAACATCTTTAAATAGAGATTTCATCTCCTCAGAGGATTTGAAAAAATATTGACTGTTGGCAAAGCCGTATCTAAAACCTCTACCTCTACCAATTGGAGTGGATTGCAACTCGGCATCTTTTACACACAATAAAATATCATGGGCGTTGGCATCTTCCTCATTAAGATAGTGTGAATTGTTAGCGGCAACTATCTTAACTTGGTGTTTTTGAGCAAGTTTCAATAAAGTATCATTAAGCCGTTTTTCTTCTTCTAAACCATGGCGTACTAACTCGATATAAAAGTCGTCAGCAAATTGTTCTTTCCACCACATTAAAGATTCTTCGGCTTGTTTTTCTCCAACGTTTAAAATTAAGTCCGACAACTCCCCTTTAACACCACCACTAAGAGCAATTAATCCTGTTTTGTATTGACTAACAACGGTTTTGTCAATTCTAGGAACATAATAGAACCCATCTACATAGGCGATGGAACTCATTTTAGCCAAATTGTGATAGCCTTCTTTGTTTTTGGCTAAAAAGACGACTCCTCTACCATTGTCCTTGACACTATGATTTTGATGGTCTTTACAAATGTTCAACTCACAGCCTACAATTCCTTTAAGAGGAAGATGCTTCAATTCTGCATCTAAGTCGCCATTTTTGACTTGTTTATTGTGCTCTATGACTGCTTTATTTATAGGGTGCTTATGTATAGCATCTACAAAATGGAAAGCTCCATATAAATTAGATGAATCCGTCAAAGCTACTGCAGGCATTCCCATTTCTACAGCTTTATCTACCAATTCATTAATTTTAGTAGTTGATTGAAGAACGGAAAACTGAGAATGGTTGTGTAAATGTGCAAAAGGCTCGTCACTTAAATCTACCTCATTAGCAGAGCTAAGGTATGTAGTGGTTTCTTTCTTATATTTTTTACTTTCTTCTTTAAGGTTTAAATGCTTTAATCCTAAGGTTTGTATAGTATCCGTATTGGTATTTTGAAATTCTGAGATGTAATCTTCAGTTTGTTGTAGTTCGTCAACAGAATAGTGTCCCAACCTTAATAATTCAAGAAAACATCGTGTAGTAGCCTCAACATCGGCAGTAGCATTATGAGCCTCAGCAAAAGTCTTATTGAATAAATGTGAATAAAGCTCAGTCAAGTTTGGTAACTTAAATTTACCACCTCTACCACCAGGAATTTCACAAAGTAGTGCTGTTTTTTCTGTACAGGTATCCAAAACTGGCATAGACGTCCAATCGATATCTTTTCCAGCACGATGAAACTCACAACCCCATACATTGACATCAAAACCTACATTTTGCCCAACAATGAATTTGGACTTAGAAACAGCTTGACTAAAAGCATCTAAAACCTCAGACAATTCATGCCCTTCTTGAGTAGCTAATTCAGTAGAAATGCCGTGTATTTTCTCTACTTCATAAGGAACATCAAAGCCATCAGGACGAATTAAAAAATCTTTATGCTCAATGATTTCACCCATGTGGTCATGCAATTGCCATGCAATTTGCACACATCTTGGCCAATTATCGGTGTCCGTTAATGGTGCTTTCCAGCTTCTAGGCAAACCAGTGGTTTCTGTATCAAAAATTAGGTACACGTATCTTCTTTTATTTTAATCTATGTAAAAGTAAAAATTAAGGCAAAAGAAATAAGCATTGTTAATAAGTATTAAAATTTAGTTTTTCTTTCTAATTAGAAGAAATAATTGCATATTTGCGCCCCTAATTATTAACCAGATACTACAGAGTTAGTTAAACTGAAACATTATGCCTACAAAAATTAGATTACAAAGACACGGTCGTAAAGCAAAGCCTATTTTTAAAATTGTTGTTGCTGATAGTCGTGCCAAAAGAGACGGTAAATTCATTGAGAATTTAGGTCAGTACAATCCTAACACCAATCCTGCAACTATTGAATTAAACTTTGATAGTGCTTTGAATTGGGTAATGAAAGGTGCACAACCTACAAATACTGCTTTAGCTTTATTAAAGTACAAAGGAGTTATGATGAAAAAACACCTTTTAGGTGGTGTTGCTAAAGGAGCGTTTTCTGAAGAAGAAGCTGATAAGCGATTTGAAGCTTGGTTAGCTGAAAAAGAAGACAAAATCAGTGCTAAGAAAGAAAATCTATCTAAAGCCGAAGCTGAAGCTAAAAAAGCTAGAATTACCGCTGAGAAAGAAATTAGTGATGCAAGAGCGCAAGAATTAGCAAACGCTAATGCTGCCCTAGCTGCTGAAGCTGCTGCAGTATCTGAAGAAGCTCCTGCTACTGAAGAAGCTCCTGTTGCTGAAGAAGCTCCTGTTGCTGAAGAAGCTCCTGTTGCTGAAGAAGCTCCTGCTGCTGAAGAAGCTCCTGTTGCTGAAGAAGCTCCTGCTGCTGAAGTAGCACCTGCTGCTGAAGAAGCTCCTGCTACTGAAGAAGCACCTGTTGCTGAAGAAGCACCTGCTGCTGAAGAAGCACCTGTTGCTGAAGAAGCTCCTGCTGCTGAAGAAGCTCCTGTTGCTGAAGATAAAGAAGAAAAATCCGCTGAGTAAATTGATTATGAAAAAGGAAGAATGTTTCTTTCTTGGAATAATCAGTAAAAAACACGGTTATAAGGGAGACGTCAATATTAAACTTGATGTCAATGCCTCTGAAAAATATAAGGAACTGGATTACTTATTCATTGATTTGAATGGTAATTTGGTTCCTTTTTTTATAAGCTCCCTACGCTTTAAAAACAACAACATCGCTTTAGTCAAATTTGAAGATGTAAAGGATGAGGATAGTGCCAATTCACTAATCGGAAAATCGACCTATTTACCGCTAGATTTGCTGGAAGAAGATGAAAGACCCCTACAAGCATTAATAGATTTTAAAGTTATTGATAAAAATCACGGTGAACTTGGTCAACTTATTGCCGTCCAAGAAAATAACCTTCAAGATTTAATGGTCATCGATTTCAAGGGCACAGAACTACTTATTCCATTTGTAGAAAACTATATAGATTCCATCGATCATAAAAAGAAAGAAATTCATCTGCATACGCCTGATGGTTTAATTGACCTTTACCTTTAGAATTTAACCAACAATAATTTAACTTCATCTATAGTTTCATAACTATATCTTTGTAAGATGAAAGTGTTAGTATTTATTCTTTGTTTTCCTTTAGTAGCTCTTTGCCAAAAAGATACTTTTCTGATAAAGGAAATGTATTACAAAGATAAAGACACCCTCATATTAGCTGATATTGAAGAAATTGAAATTTTACATTTTAAAAACCGTGAAGACGAAAGGTATTTTAGACGGCTTCAATACAAAACCCTCAAAGTCTATCCTTATGCTAAACTAGCCGCAGAACAATTGGACAGCATACAAACTCAATTAGAACTTATCCCCAAAAGAAGAAAACGCAAAGCCTATATCAAAGCCACAGAACAATGGGTCAAAGAAGATTTAGCACCAGAATTAAAAAAATTATCCCGTTGGGAAGGACGCATACTCTCTAAGCTGATTTATAGAGAAACCAACATCAGCACCTATCAAATAGTCAAGGATTTAAAAGGCGGTTTCCATGCCTTCTTTTGGCAAGGAATGGCAAAACTGTACGACAACAACCTTAAAACACCCTACCAACCCCAAAGTGTAGAAGAAGATAAATGGATAGAATACATCATTGTAGATGCAAAGAAAAAAGGGATAATCGAGTGATTTTATCTCGAAAACTGAGCCGATAGCTTTTTGTTTCTAGGTCCTTCAGAATAATCGTAAAAGCCTTCACCAGACTTGACCCCTAATTTACCCGCCGTTACCATATTGACTAATAATGGACAAGGGGCATATTTTGGATTACCAAAGCCATCGTGCATCACTTCTAAAATAGACAAGCAAACGTCTAAACCAATGAAATCAGCTAAATGCAATGGCCCCATAGGGTGTGCCATACCTAACATCATTACGGTATCAATTTCCTCTACCCCAGCCACGCCCTCGTGTAGCGTAATAATAGCTTCATTAATCATAGGCATCAAAATACGATTGGCAACAAAACCCGGATAATCGTTTACTTCAACAGGGACTTTATTTAAGGATTTGGAAACTTCCATTATGGTATTTGTCACTTCATCAGATGTAGCATAACCACGAATTACCTCCACCAACTTCATTACTGGCACAGGATTCATAAAGTGCATACCGATAACCTTGTCAGCACGTTGGGTAGCAGATGCAATTTTAGTAATAGAAATAGAAGATGTGTTTGAACCTAAAATGGTCTGCTCATCACACAACTCATCCAATTGAGAGAATATTTTAAGCTTAATATCCATATTTTCGGTAGCGGCTTCCACCACCAAATCCAAACCTTTTACAGCAGAAGACATATCGGTAAAGGTTTCTATGTTGTTTAGAGTATTTGTTTTGTCGGCTTCTGAAATTTTCTCCTTAGCCACCATTCTGTCTAGATTTTTAGAAATAGTAGCCAATGCTTTTTCTAAGGCTTTCTCTGACAAATCTATCAAGCGAACGCTATATCCACTTTGAGCAAATACATGAGCAATACCATTACCCATTGTTCCAGCACCAATAACACCAATATGTTTCATAATATCTTGATTTTATTTTGAGCAAAAGTAATAAATACTATTGGCTCTTTTTACGCAATAAAGGCACAAATGAAAAATCACCCAAAACCTTTTGTTCTATGTCGTTTTCAGAGGTTTTGGTGATTAATATCATTTTCTGAGTATCAGCACCACCTACTGGTATAACCATTCTACCTCCAACTTTCAATTGATTTAATAAATCTTCTGGAATGAAGGGAGCACCTGCAGTAACTATTATTTTATCAAAAGGGGCAAACTTTTCAAGTCCTTTATAACCATCTCCATAAAAGAACATGGTTTGATAGCCTAGCTTTGGTAAAAAATCCTTAGTCTTACGGTACAATTCTTTTTGCCTTTCTATACTAAACACTTGAGCTTTGAGCTCTAACAAAACAGCAGTTTGGTAACCAGAACCCGTACCCACTTCAAGTACTTTCTCACGAGCTTTTACATCCAATAATTCGGTTTGATATGCTACCGTATATGGATGAGAAATAGTCTGACCTGCACCAATAGGAAAGGCCTTATCTTGGTAAGCAAATTCTAGAAAGGCTTTATCAATAAACAAGTGTCTAGGGATTTTGGAAATTGCCATCAATACCTTTTCATCTTTAATTCCTTTTTCTCGCAGCACTTCAACTAGCTTGAGACGTAAGCCTTGATGTCTAAAATTATCATTCATATCAATAGGATTCAAAAATACTATTAAGTCTGTATTAAATTTCTATTTTAGCATAAATTATATTACTTCCATGTTGAAAATAGGAGTTATCGGTGCTGGTCACTTAGGAAAAATACATTTGAAATTACTTTTAGAGTTGAAAGATACTTTTGAAGTCATCGGATTTTATGACACCGATAGAGAAAATGCTAAAATTGTAAACCGTTCTTTTAGAGTAAAATCTTATAAATCTGTAGAACTCCTCATTGAAGAAGCTGATGTTATTGATATTGTCTCGCCAACTATTTCTCACTACGACTGCGCTAGTTTAGCTATTCGTTCGAACAAGCACGTCTTTAT
This sequence comes from Flavobacteriales bacterium, assembly GCA_016779995.1. Taxonomy (NCBI): domain Bacteria; kingdom Pseudomonadati; phylum Bacteroidota; class Flavobacteriia; order Flavobacteriales; species Flavobacteriales bacterium. Next base: position 14,867 of record JADHMO010000017.1, on the reverse strand, counting down.
TGAAAAGCCCATTACTCAAACCGTTCTAGAAGCAGAAACTCTGATGAAACTTTCTAGAGAGGCAGGTGTAAAAGTACAAGTTGGGCATGTTGAACGTTTTAATTCGGCTTTCAAATCAGCTCAAAACTATGTCAATCAGCCCTTATTCATAGAATCTCACAGATTAGCAGAATTTAATCCTAGAGGTACCGATGTACCTGTAGTGCTAGACCTGATGATTCACGATTTGGATATCGTTTTGAAATTGGTTAATTCTTCTGTAAAAAGCGTACAAGCCTCTGGAGTTTCTGTCGTAAGTGATACTCCAGACATTGCCAATGCTAGAATAGAATTTAACAACGGCTGCGTATGTAATCTTACTGCAAGTAGAATGTCTCTTAAAAACATGCGTAAAAGCCGTGTTTTTCAAAAAGACGCCTACATATCTATCGATTACCTTGAAAAGAAAACAGAGGTTATCCGACTTAAAAACATCAAACCATCTGAAGAAATTGACCCTTTAGCAGTAGTCCTAGACCTAGGCAAAGGAAAAAGAAAAAAGCAAATCTATTTTGAAAACCCTAAGATAGAAGAAAATAATGCCATCAAAGATGAATTCATCAGCTTTGCTAATGCTATCAATCAAGATATTGAACCTGAAGTATCCATTACAGATGGATTAAGAGCCTTAGAATTGGCAGTAGTCATTCTTGAAAAAATGAAATTAAACCATCAATTGAATGTGGTGTAATACTTTTTGATTTATTGCGTTAAACTATGCATATGAGATTCATTCTTTTCTTAACAACATTATTATTTTTATTCAGTTGCGAAGTAATCAATACCGAAGAAGATATTCCTTCAATAATTACCATAGAATCCATAGAAGTTAATGGAAATCATAGCTCTAAAATCACAGATGCGTGGGTATATATAGATAATGAATTTCAGGGTGTTTTTCCTTTACCCGCCAATTTTCCTGTCTTAAAGACTGGTGAACAAGAAATAATCATCGAAGCAGGTATTAAGAAAAATGGCATTTCTTCTAGTCGTGAAAACTATCCTTTCTTCACCTCGTTTGAAATTAACTCAGAACTCCTTGAAAATCAAAATACTTCTTTTAGTCCAACAGTGAGTTATTCACTGAATAGCTTTCCCTACAACGAAAATTTTGAAGGTGTAGGAACAAGCCTTAGTATCGTTTCTGATTCTAGCAGTCATACCATTGAAAAGATTTACGATAGCTCCAATAACAATTATGGCAACTATTATGCCAAAAGCGTAATCTCTGGCGAATTTGGTGAACTTTTTGAGTGTAATACACCTGATTTTGACCTGCCAAAAGATAAAGTAGTCTATCTTGAAATGGATTATAAATGCAATGCACCAATAATAGTTGGAATATATGCTAACGGAAGTTCACAAATTGATAAAAACACCATTATTTATCTTAATGAAAAGGAAGAATGGAATAAGATTTATATCTCGCTAACTGAAATTATTTACAATTATAATGATGCTAATGATTATAAATTATTTTTCGCTATCCCTAGAGATACAACCGTAGCACAAAACGAAATGTATTTAGATAATATTAGACTCCTCTATGAAGAATAACCTTCTACATACGCTTAAATACATTGGTATAGACATTATTAGTGCATCTTTAGCTTGGTTGTTGTTCATGTATTACAGAGTAGTGTATTTAGATGAATCTCTTTTTGTACTAAAACCAGAGTATATTTTAAATATGTCCATCATTAGTCTTTGTTGGCTAACATTTTATTCTTTACTCGGGCAATACAACGCTATTTATCGTAAATCTAGACTTAAAGAAATTAGTCAGATTTTTATGGCTACATTAATTGGAGTAACCGTTATTTTCTTTGCTGTACTTCTAGACGATTTCATCATCAACTACAAACAATATTATACCTCATTCATTGCATTATTTTGTTTTCACTTTGTCATTACATCTTTTTTCAGACTTCTTTTAACTACTAGAACTGCTATAAGAATTCATAACAAAGTTATTGGCTTTAATACCCTAATAATTGGAAGTAATGAAAAGGCAGAACTTTTATTCAAAGAGTTAGAAAGCGAACAAAAATCAAGTGGTCATATACTATTGGGCTTTCTAAATGTAGATAGTAAAAAAAGTCACTTGCTAGACCAATACATTCCTCATTTAGGAAGTTTCGAACAAGCCAAACAAATAATTAAGGACAAAGCTATTGAAGATGTTATCATAGCTATCGAGTCATCCGAACACCACAAAATTGAGCGTATTCTCAATGAATTAGAAACTATCAATGTATATGTTAAAATCATTCCTGATATGTACGATATACTTTCTGGTAGTGTAAAAATGAATTCTATACTTGGTACGCCTCTCATTGAAATAAAGCAAAAACTGTTACCACAATGGGAGTTTGTAGTCAAACGGTTTTTAGATTACCTATTTTCACTATTAGCAATTATACTATTATCACCATTTATGATATTAACTGCTATAGCTGTTAAATTAAGTTCAGCTGGAGCTATTATCTACAAACAAGAACGAATAGGACAATACGGCAAGAAATTCAATATCTATAAGTTCAGATCAATGTATGAAGATGCTGAAAAAGAAGGCCCCAAACTCTCTAGTAAAACAGATTCAAGAATTACCCCTTGGGGACGTGTGATGAGAAGAATTCGTCTAGATGAAACTCCACAATTTTTTAATGTCTTGTTTGGTCATATGAGTTTTGTAGGCCCTCGACCAGAACGTGACTTTTTCGCCAATCAGCTCATTAAAAAAGCACCACACTACAAACATATTTATAGAGTAAAACCAGGAATTACATCTTGGGGTATGGTAAAATTTGGCTATGCTGAAAATATAGATGAAATGCTCGAAAGATTAAAGTACGACATTCTTTATATCGAAAATATGTCCCTACTTATTGACCTTAAAATAATGATTCACACCGTACTTATCATAATGCAAGGTAGAGGTAAGTAGTATTACCTTCTATTTTTCTTCCAATTACTTATGTGTTCAGTTTGCACACCACCCGAACTCAGCGAAGGGCTTTGTGTTTGCAAATGTCTAGCTAATAGTGCTGCTATTTCAGCTTCTTCTTCACAACTCTGATCTAAAACAGAAGGGTCTGTGAAATGAGTTTTTACAAAATGGGTGTCAAAATCACCATTAACGAAATTAGGATGATCCATCACAAATAAAGCAAAAGGTAAAGTAGTCTTGACTCCAGCAACAGTATAATCCATAATAGCTCTTTTCATTCTAGAGATAGCTTCTTCCCTATCTTTACCATAAGTTATTAGTTTGGATAGCATAGAGTCATAAAAAATGGGGATTTCCATACCTTCCTCAAAACCATTGTCTAATCTAACACCTACACTATCAGGTAGGACGTAACGCTTTAGTGTACCGATATCAGGCGCAAAATTATTCATAGGGTCTTCTGCATATACTCTTACTTCTAGGGCATGTCCTTGAATGGACAAATCGTCTTGAGTAAAAGACAGTGAATGACCTTGAGCAATTTTAATTTGTTCTTTGACCAAATCCACACCAGTAATCATTTCTGTAACGGGGTGTTCAACTTGTAGTCTAGTATTCATTTCTAGAAAATAGAACTCTTTATTTTCATCGAGTAAAAACTCTACTGTTCCAGCACCAACATAGTCGCAAGATTTAGCCACATTAACAGCACATTGTCCCATGGCTTCACGAATTTCTGGGGTAAGTACTGCCGACGGGGCTTCTTCAATAACTTTCTGATGGCGACGCTGAATTGAGCATTCTCTTTCAAAAAGGTGTACAACATTACCGTGTGTATCGGCTAATACTTGTATTTCTATATGTCTTGGCGAACCCACATATCGTTCTATAAAGACCGAGCCATCACCAAAAGAAGATAGGGCTTCGCTTACAGCCAATTTCATCTGTTCTTCAAAATCTTTGGCTTGTTCTACAACTCGCATTCCCTTACCACCGCCACCTGCAGCAGCTTTAATAAGTATAGGATATCCTATATTTTGTGCAATAGATTTAGCTTCTTCTAAATCTGCAATCTTTTCATCAGTGCCGGGCACCATAGGCACATCAAAAGCTTTTACAGTAGCTTTGGCTTTGAGCTTATCGCCCATCATCTCCATAGCCTCTGCTGAAGGACCTATGAGAATAATGTTTTCCTTAACTAATCGTCTAGCAAAATCAGCATTTTCAGATAAAAAACCATATCCAGGATGAATTGCATCAACCTCTAGATTTTTGCATGTCTCAATGATTTTTTCAACATTAAGATAGGACTCAGATGATGGTGGTGCACCTACACATACGGCCTCATCGGCATAGCTAACGTGTGGCGATAAACGATCGGCTTCAGAATATATAGCAACCGTTTTAATACCCATTTCCTTAGCAGAACGCATCACACGTAAAGCTATTTCTCCTCTGTTTGCGATTAATATTTTTTTCATTTTTCTCAAAATCTAGTGTAAATATAGGATAAAAAAAAAGCAGCCAAACAGCTGCTTTTATAATTTTATTAATGTTCTATGCCAAGACTTCTTTGACCTTATCGGCAGCCTCTTGTAATAGAATGGCAGAAATAACTTTTAGTCCACTTTCATCAATTAGCTTTTTAGCTTCTACAGCATTAGTACCTTGTAGTCTTACGATGATTGGGATATTTATTTCTCCTATATTTTTATAAGCGTCAACAACACCTTGTGCTACTCTATCGCAACGCACAATACCTCCAAAGATATTTACTAAGATAGCTTTCACACCCTCATCTTTCATAATGATTCTAAAGGCTTGTTCTACACGGGCGGCATCGGCTGTACCACCAACATCTAGGAAGTTAGCAGGATTACCACCCGCTTGTTTGATGATATCCATAGTTGCCATAGCCAAACCAGCACCGTTTACCATACAGCCCACGTTACCATCTAATTTAACGAAGTTTAAGCCATATTCTCCAGCTTCTACTTCTGTTGGGTCTTCTTCTCTTTTATCTCTTAAGGCTGCATAATCTTTATGTCTGAATAAAGCATTGCCATCGAGAGCAACTTTAGAATCTACTGCTAAAATTTTATCATCTGAAGTTTTTAAAACTGGGTTAATCTCGAATAAGGCAGCATCAATACCATCGTATGCCGCATACAATGCCGAAACAAACTTAGTCATCTCTTTAAAAGCTGTACCACTTAAGCCTAAGTTAAAAGCAATTTTTCTACACTGAAAGCCTTGCAAACCAACTTTAGGGTCTATTTCTTCAGTAAATATCAAGTGTGGAGTCTTGTCAGCAACTTCTTCAATGTCCATCCCACCTTCTGTAGAATACATGATCATATTTCTACCAGTAGAACGATTTAGCAATACTGACATATAGTATTCAGAAGTTTCACTTTCACCGGGATAATATACATCTTCGGCAATCAGTACTTGGTGTACTAATTTACCTTCGGCAGAAGTCTGAGGAGTAACCAAGTGCATACCTAAAATATCATTAGCAATGTTTTTAACGTCATCTAAAGATTTAGCGAGTTTTACACCACCACCTTTACCACGACCACCAGCGTGAACTTGGGCTTTGACAACCCACCACGATGTTCCTGTTTCTTCATTCAATTGTTTGGCTGCCGCAACAGCTTCGTCAGGAGTAGAGGCTACAATACCTCTTTGTATACGAACTCCAAAACTATTTAAGATTTCTTTTCCTTGATACTCGTGTAAATTCATAATGAAAATTTTAGTTGAGCAAAAGTAAATTAATGTTTGGAATAATGAAACAACAGAACGGCATTATTTGGTAAATTTGTCCCCTAATTATCAACACTTAATGAAGCACCTTTTTCTATTACTTTTTAGTTTTCCCCTAATTATTCAGGCACAGACCAAAGCATATCAAATTAAAAGAGCTGAAACAAAACCTACAACTGATGGTAAAATAACAGCTAAAGAATGGGCTATGCATAATTTAGCTGGAGAATTTATAAGTTATTATCCTATTAGTGGTGCAACTATGCCCAAAGGTTTTAAAACAGAATGGAAAGCCACTTACGACAATCAATCCATCTATTTTGCGGTATCTATGTATGACCCCAGAGCCGATAGTATTATGAGTCAATTGTGCAAACGAGATAGAATTGAAGGAAGTAACAACGACCACATTTTAATTCGAATAAACCCTTATCAAGATGGACAAACCGATTTTGGTTTTAAGCTATCGCCTTTAGGTGTTCAAGAAGATGTAAAATTCACGACTAACAGAGAAGATTCCAATTGGGACATGGTTTGGAAAAGTGCTACTCACCGAGATGACAAAGGTTGGTATGCTGAGTTTGAAATCCCCTATTCTGCTTTGCGTTTTCCAAAAAGTGAAGTACAAGATTGGAGTGTCAATATCGTTAGACATATCAGAAGATACCGAGCATCTTATGCGTGGAATCCTATAGATATTACCAATGAGAATATCAGTTCTCAAGCGGGAACAGTTAAAGGGTTCAAAAATATAGAACCCCCTTTGCGATTGTCATTTTTGCCCTACATATCTTCTTATGCCACAAACTTTGACGGAGAAACAGAGTATAGCCTTAATGGGGGTATGGACGTTAAGTATGGCATCAACGAAAGTTTTACTTTAGATATGACTTTGATACCTGATTTTGGACAAGTAGGCTTTGACAATCAAGTACTAAACCTCTCTCCTTTTGAAGTGCAATACGATGAGAAAAGACCGTTTTTTACTGAAGGTACAGAGTTGTTTGACAAAGGCTATCTTTTTTATTCTAGACGTATCAGTAATAATTTATTAAATGCCACCAAAGTAACAGGAAGAACTAAAAACAACTTAGGTGTAGGTATTCTAAATGCCCTAACCAACGAAACAGAAAACGACCCCTTGAGTAATTACAATATTGTTGTTCTTGACCAGTCTTTTGCCAACAACTCCTACCTGACATTTACCAATACTAATGTACAACGTAAAGGTGGCGATAAAGCTAATGTTACTGGATTGCTGTCAGTTTTTAGAAACAAGAGCAATACCTATCAATTTTTTGGTAATTATAGATATAGCCATGTCAAAGGTTCAGAAGATACAGAACAAGGCTTTGCCTCCTATATGAATGTCAGTAAGGTAGCTGGTAAGTTACAATTCGGACTAGCCAACAACATAGAGAGCGATACTTACAACCCCAATGATATGGGCTTTTTGTACAACAACAACGAGTTTAACACCTCGGCAGACATTAGTTACCGCATTACAGAATCTACACAACGATTGGTCGATTTTAAATGCAATGCATATATAAGCTATGAACAATTGTATAAACCACGTTTATTTAGTGAATTGAGCTATGAAGTGCGTCAGGTATCCACTTTCAGAAACTTTTTGACTTGGGGTGTTTCATCAAATGGAGAATTGACTGAAGGAAACGACTATTTTGAATCCAGAACCACCATTGACGATGTCTTTAAGCGTTCTAAAAACTACATTGCACGTATGTTTTTCTCTAGTGACTATCGAAAAAAACTAGCCCTTGACATAAGTTTTGGTGGTGGTCAAGCCCCTTTGTATGACGAGCATACCTTGTTTTTCCGTATGTCGCCAAGAGTGCGTTTTAGTGAGAAACTATTCATGTACTACGTCTTTTCGACCAGTATGACAGACAACGAAACGGGCTACATCACTTCAGATAATGGCAATTCTATTTTCTCAACGCGTAAAAAGCAATTCTTTACCAATGTGCTAAAAGCCGAGTACGTACTAAATACAAAGATGAGTTTTGATTTTAAATTCAGACACCATTGGGAACAAGTGAGAAACTATTCCTTCCACACTTTAGACCGTTATGGTTATTTGCAAGACAGCGATTATGTTGGCGAAAACAACGTCAATTTTAACGCTTGGAACATCGATTTAAATTTCAACTATTGGTTTGCCCCTGCTAGTGAGATTAGTATCGTTTGGAAGAACTCCATTTTAACATCTGGTAGTCGAATAGAAAGCTATTACAAAGATAATTTAGAAGCCTTATTGAACAACCCTCAAGAGAATAGTTTATCTTTGAGACTTCGATACTTTTTAGATTATAAATATTTGCAAAAGAAGTGATAGCAGTCAAAGATATATACAAGAGTTATGGCGACTTAGAGGTACTTAAAGGACTAAATCTAAGTGTAGATTCTGGCGAAACCGTATCTATAGTAGGTGCGTCGGGAGCTGGTAAAACTACCCTTTTACAAATTATTGGCACACTTGACAAAGCAGACGCTGGGCAATTGTCAATCAACGGTACGGATTTAACTCAACTTGACGACAAGCAACTATCTCAGTTTAGAAACGAATCTATAGGATTTATCTTTCAATTTCACAATTTGTTATCCGAATTTACAGCTTTAGAAAACATCTGTTTACCAGCCTTCATTAAGGGAACAAATCGTAAAGATGCCGAAAAACACGCACAAGAGTTATTGACTATTCTTAACCTACAAGACAGAGCCCACCACAAACCCAATGCCCTTTCTGGTGGCGAACAACAACGTGTAGCAGTAGCTCGAGCGTTAATCAACAATCCTTCAGTACTTCTAGCCGATGAACCTTCTGGAAATTTGGATTCTAAAAATGCCGATGAACTCCATCAGTTGCTTTTGAATCTCAACAAAGAAATGGGACAATCTTGTATTATTGTTACTCACAACACTGCTTTTGCAGATATGGCAGACCGTAAACTAACTATGGTCGATGGTATGATTATAAAATAATATTTTACCAGTTATACTTTTTATATTACCTTTGCTTTTTAATGAAGTTCCTGTACCCTCAATTTTTGTACGCCCTCGCTCTTGTAGCAATCCCTATCATTATTCATTTATTCAATTTCAGAAAGTTCCGTACGGTTTACTTTTCTAATGTGCAGTTTTTAAAGTCTGTTAAAGAGAAAACTAAATCTCAATCTCAGCTCAAGCACTTACTCATATTACTCTCTAGGATATTAGCCATTACGGCATTAGTTTTAGCCTTTGCCCAACCTTATATTCCTGCCGATGAATCTAGCCAACAAGCTAAGAAATATGCAGTCAGTATTTATATTGATAATTCCTTCAGTATGGACGCTGAAAATGAACAAGGCAGACTACTTTTAAACGCCAAGCAACACGCTCAAGCCATTGTTGATGCTTATGCTAGTAGCGATGAATTTTACTTGTTAAACAACGATTTTAGAGGCATTCAACAAAGGGCACTCAACAAAGAGCAATTTTCTAAGGCCTTAAATGCCATTGAAAGTTCGGCACGTACCCACACCCTCAATCAAATTTACAAACGCCAAAAAAATATCCTTGAAAAGAGCTCATCGGATAAAAAAGATATTTATATCATTTCTGATTTTCAAAACGCCATTTCGGATTTAGATATTAATAGTCAAGATTCCCTCTATTCTGTTAGATTAGTTGCAGTAAAACCTTACACCAACGCCAATTTGTATGTCGATAGCTGTTGGCTTAACACTCCTAACCCACAACTAGAACAAAACATTAGCCTTTTTGCTAGGGTAAAAAATAATAACTCTGAAGAAAAAAGAGAAGTCAATATAGGCTTAGAAGTCGATGGGCAACAAAAAGCCATAGCTACTAAAGAAGTCGCTAATGAAGACGTTATTGAACTTAACTTTACAGTCAATACGGTAGGTTGGCACAAGGGAAAATTGAGTTTACAAGATTATCCCATTAGTTTTGATGATGACTTCTATTTTAGTTTTGAGGTAAAACCCCAACTGAATGTTCAGCACATTTATGAGAGTACATCTCAAGGCTCACTAGAAAAACTCTTTGCTAAGGACAACTATTTCAATTACAACAAACAAAACATTAAGCAAATCGATTACAAGGGATTAAACCAATCTCAGCTTATCATTTTAGATGGTATAAAAGACTTATCCTCGGGCTTTCAGCAAAGTCTTAAAAATGCCATAGAAAAAGGCTCGTCAGTACTCGTGTTCCCTAATGCTGACTTAAATACTGCAACTTTCAAGACCTTTAGTCAATTGTTAAATATTGACCACTATGAAAAGTTGAACGAGCAAGAAATAAAAATACAATCTTTAGAAGATAAACACCCCCTATTTGATGGTGTTTTTGAAACGGTTGATGAACGTTTGAACTTTCCGAAAGTCAAGCAATATTATACTATCGGTCAGCAGTCAAGAAGTGTAGGCGTACCCATTCTTAAACTAGAAGATAACAATGGCTTTTTAAACGAATACCAATTAGCCAAAGGCAAGGTTTACCTTTCTTCGGTTGGTCTAGATGATAGCTTTGGTAATTTTAGTCAACACGCTTTGTTTGTACCCATACTCTACAACATCGCTTCCTATGCTGGTGGCAAACAAAATTTATTCTATACCATAGGACAAGAGAATATTCCTATTTCAACAAGGACTTTCGAAAGCCCTATGCGTTTGTTTAACGACAAGAGTGAGATAATACCCGAAGTTAGCCCAAGTGGCTTGTGGTTAGCCAATCAGATAACTGAGGCTAATCATTACGAACTCAAGGATAACAAGCAAGAAACTAAGGCTTTTCTCAGCTTTAACTACAACCGAACAGAAAGTGATTTGACCTTAGCAGATGAGGAAAGTTTAAGAAGTCTTAGTGAACAACAAGCCAATGTCTTTTTCCTAGAAAGTAAATTGGACAATTTGAGCAATTACCTTCAAAATTTAAATACAGGTATTCCCTTATGGCTAAGTTGTATCCTACTTACCTTATTCTTTTTATTGATAGAAACCCTTTTAATACGATTATTATGAGCATATTATTTCAATCCGTTAAAGTGATAGATTCACAATCCAAGTACAACAACACAACCGTAGATGTCTTGGTCAATAAAGGTGTCATTGAATCCATTGGTAAAAACATTGAACCACCCAAAAAATGTAAAATCATACACGGAAAGGGACTGCATTTATCGCCCGGTTTGATGGATTTGCACGTCAATTACAGAGATCCTGGTTACGACTGGAAAGAAGATTTGAATACTGGAATACAAGCCTCAGCAAAAGGAGGCTTTACCTCAGTACTCTATATGCCTAGTAACAATCCGAGTACCAATAGCAAAGTACAAGTCGATTATATCCGAAATGCCACTAAAGGAAGTGTGGTAGAAGTCTTACCAGCAGGAAATGTTACAGTAAACCATCAAGGGCAACAACTCACTGAGCTGTATGAAATGAGCCAATCGGGAGCAAAAGCCTTTACTGACGATAGAAACAGTATCCAGAAGGCAGATGTGATGAAGTTAGCCCTACTCTACACCAAAAACTTTGACGGACTAGTCATGAATCAGCCTAACGATAAAACCATCAGCTCTGAAGGTAAAATGAACGAAGGCATAGCCAGTACAAAACTAGGTTTGAAAGGAATACCAGCACTTGCCGAAGAAGTGATGTTAGCTAGAGACATCGAATTGCTAGAATATACCCAAGGTAAATTTCACGCCAGTAGAATTTCTACTAAAAAAAGCGTAGAACTTATACGAGCAGCCAAGAAAAAAGGTCTGAATATAAGTGCCGATGTAGCCATACATAATCTAATTTTAAAAGACCAAGATTGCGCCACTTTCGATAGCAATTACAAGGTATTTCCACCTCTAAGAACCTCTGAAGATATTCAAGCCTTGATAGAAGGTTTAAAAGATGGTACTATTGACGCTATTTGTTCTGACCATTGCCCTGAAGATATAGAACATAAAGTACTGACTTTCGACCACGCCAATTTTGGTATCATAGGAGCACAAACGGTTTTACCTTTAGCCCTAGAATTGCAAAAGGAATTAGGACTTCATACCATCATTGATGCCCTGAGCCACAATCCTAGAAAACTTCTAGGTATTGACTGCCCGACTATAGAAGAAGGTGCAGAAGCCAACCTATGTTGTTTTAGTACTAGCGACGAATGGACCTTTACTAAAGAAAGCATCGTATCTAAATCCAAAAATACGCCTTTCCTCAACCGAACTTTCAAAACGAAAGTATGGGGAACGGTTAAAGGATCACTAAGTACCTTTTAAAAGTCTATACTCAAACCGTCGTATGCCAATCGTATATGTTGTGGTAAGTCCCTATTAACGCTGTGGTGGTCGCCCATAAGGTGGCTAATGTGCGTCAAAAAAACCGACTCTGCCCCCACTTTTTGAGACAGCTCTACGGCTTCGTCTAAAGTAAAATGAGAGATGTGTTTTTCTTTTCTTAAAGCACTAACTATAAGTGTTTTACAACCTATTATCTTTTGTAATTGTTTATTATCAATATAATTCACATCGGTAATGTAAACTAAATCATTTATACGAAAACCCAAGACCTTCATTTTGTGGTGCATCAACTCAATGCTTTGAAAAGGAATATCGCCAATGCTAAAGTTAGATTCAGCATCTATGGTATGCAATTGCACTTTGGGAATACCGGGGTATTGATAGGTCGAAAAGACATAATGAAATTCTCGTTTTAGAGCCTCTTGCACCCGATCTGTGGCATAAATGGGCATATCCCTTTTGAACTTGAAATTAAAAGCCCTCACATCGTCCATACCCGCTATATGGTCTTTATGCTCGTGAGTAAACAAGACAGCATCTAATTTTTGGACATTTTCTCTCAACATCTGTTGTCTAAAATCAGGACCTGTATCAATGACTACCGTAGTATTATCACTTTCTATCATGACAGACGTTCTGAGACGTTTATCCTCGCTATGTACCGATATACATACCTCACACTGACAGCCAATGACGGGTACGCCTTGAGAAGTTCCTGTACCTAAAAAAGTGATTTTCATTAATTCGAAAATTTTGTCTAAAAATAACACTATTATAGTTGTTATTTAACATTCTGTTTTTACATTTGCTAAAAGAATATAAGTATGAAAAAAGCCGTAGTTTTATCTCCTACCCAAAAAGCCCTGCAAATTAACTTAGACAGTACCCTTTACGGAACTTTTGCTGAGATTGGTGCTGGACAAGAAGTTGTAAGGCATTTTTTCAGAGCTGGTGGTGCTTCAGGAACCATAGCCAAAACTATGTCTGCTTACGATAAAGATTTTAGCGATGCTATCTACGGCAAAGAAATTGATGGACGTTACGTTTCTCGTTCTCGACTAAAGAAGATACTTAATCAAGAATACGGACTCATTGAGAGCCGTTTAAAACGCAAAGAACACCCTGATAAAAAATACTTCACCTTTGCCAATACCCTAGCCACCATCAATTACTCCAAAACAGTAAAAGGTCACGGCTGGATGGGTTGTCGCTTTCAGACTGACCCCAACAAAAGCTACAACGAAGTTATTTTTCACGTTAGACTCAACGACAACGATGCCAAGCTACAACAAGAAACTATTGGCGTTATGGGTACTAACCTCATTTACGGATGTTTTAACTACTACAACGAGCCTAAGAAACTCATACAATCCATTTACGACAATCTTAGTAGAGATAATGTAGAAATGGATATGATACATATGGAAGGCCCTGAATTTAAAGGAGTGGACAATCGCCTACTCAGCTTAATCTTAGTTAAGGAAAATATGACCGATGCCGTTATCTTCGGTCCTGATGGCAAAAACCAACAACCGTCCGATGTCCTTTACAAGAAAAACATTTTGACTATTCGAGGAAGTTTCAGACCCGTAACTAAGGTCAACCTCGATATGATGGAAAACGGTTACAATTCTTTTATCAAAGAAAATAAGGTGGACAAAGACAATGTGCAATTGTTATTTGAAATTACCCTAAGTAACCTTAAGATGGAAGGCGATATTGACGAAAAAGATTTCCTAGACAGAGCCGATATTCTCTGTTCTCTAGGGCATTCCGTACTCATTTCCAATTATAGACAGTACTACAAGCTGATTGAGTATTTTTCCAATTATACCAAAGCACGTATGGGGCTAATCATAGGAGTAAACAATTTATTGGAGATTTTTGACGATAAATATTACCGCAACCTCAATGGTGGTATTTTAGAAGCCTTTGGTATTCTCTTTACACGAGATTTAAAAATATACCTCTACCCCTACCAAGCCGATGCTAACGACACCTTGCTCAATAGCAAAAACATACCCATTCATAGAAGATTGCGTCCCCTTTATGACTATTTGCTAACCAATGGTAGAATAAAAGATTTGAACTTCAAACCCAAAGTTTTACAAATTTTCTCTAGAGATATACTGGAGAAAATAAGAAAGAAAAAAGACGGATGGCAAGATGGTGTACCCGATGGAGTGAGTGACATCATTGTTAAGAAAAAATTATTCGGTATGAAATAAAAAAAAGCGACTTCGGTCGCTTTTTTACTTATAGCACTCAAATATATCCTACTCCACAGGCAGTTGAAACAGATAATACCCCCCACTGTCCTTAGTCTGTAGCTTGGCTGGTGCGTATGAGACTAAGGACTTCATAACACCTTCTCTATTTTTATTGTTTTTTTTCATAGCTCATTTTTAAAAATCCTTAGTCGCCACTACCCTATACCAAACCCCTCAGACTAAGGACAGTGGGGTTGTGGACCTGATGGATAATTTGAATTTCCTTCCTCGAATGAAGAATTTGACACTAAATTAACTTGAGAATAACATAAGTTTTATTGCAAGTTAAACACTTTTGTTTAAACAAAAAAAAAGACTGCTCAAAAATGAGCAGTCTTTAATAGGATAAAGGTTTTATTCAACTAATAGGCTCTTTCGTTTCGTCCCTCCACATAATTGATAAAAGATTTGTTTACCACCCTATTCCCTCCTGGTGTAGGATAGTTTCCTGTAAAATACCAATCTCCTTTATGTTGAGGACAAGCTAAGTGCAAATCTTCTATGGTTT
>JADHMO010000016.1 GCA_016779995.1 Flavobacteriales bacterium | reverse complement strand
AGTCCTGCCCTCGCTACTAAAAACAAAATCGGTTTTTTAACCTAGAAAAGTGCGTTTAATCACGCACTTTTTTTATGTCAAAAATTAACCGTTTTTTGGAATGCGTACAAAGAAACGTACAAAAAGAAATTTCAGCCTTAAATTATTCTGTTCCGAAAATATACGCCAAAGATTTCGATAATAAAATTTCTAGTCTACCAATTTCAATAAAGCAACAGCATGTGCTGCTATTCCCTTTTCAGTACCTACAAAGCCCATCTTTTCTGATGTTGTGGCTTTAATGGATAGTTGATTAACTTCTATCTGCATACAGTCCGATAGAACTTCTTGCATTTGTGGAATATGTGGGTTGACTTTGGGCTTTTCTAAACAGACGGTAGAATCAATATTTATAATTTCATAGCCCTTGTCTCTTATTAAAGTCATCACATCTCGAAGTAATATTTTACTATCAATGCCTTTGTAGTCAGCAGAAGTATCTGGGAAATGAAAACCAATATCTCGCATATTGGCAGCTCCTAAAATGGCATCGCATATAGTATGAATGAGTACATCGGCGTCCGAGTGACCTACTGATCCTTTAGAGTGTGGAATATGAATACCCCCAAGAATGAGGTCTTCGCCCTCACTCAATTGATGTACATCGTATCCGTATCCTATGCGTATGTTCAAATTTTATGAATTAGTTTTCGACTTGTTCTAATGCGCTAAAGTCGAATGTTAAGGCAAATCTTAAAGTGTTTGACAGAGGATTAACGGCATTAACCTCATCTCTGCCTTGAAGAGGAATGAGATAAGAGAAGTCTAATCCAAATACATTATATCGCACTCCAGCTCCGAGAGTAAAAAATTGACGATCTCCTTTTGTAGGGTGCTCATAGAAAAAACCCGAGCGCACAGCAAATTGTTGGTCGTACCAATATTCTACACCAGTAGAATAAATCAGCTCTCGTATCTCTCTATCATTGTATGGTGCATCTGAAAAAGATTGAAAAATACCACTAATTACAGATACATCTGGGTCTTGTCCACTTATGATATCACCATCTTCATTGTAAAGTGGTGGTGTAGGAACTAATAGTTTATTGACATTAAATTCGAATGCCAATTGATTATATTCATCAATATCGGTAGCTAAAGAAGAACCTATCCTTAAATTAGTAGGTATAAAATCTTTATCAACCGTTTCGGTGTAAGACACCTTAGCACCAATATTAGATATGTTTAAACCCATTGCCCAATCCATTTTCTGACCAGCTAATCTAACTTCCTTAGTATAATAGCCTGAAATATCACCAGCGACAGTATGAGCTGCTTTGGTAGCTAATGTACCAACTTGTTGACCTCCTGTTAGGTTAGAGTAAACATATCTTAAAGCAACACCTGTTGAAAATCGTTGAGATAACTTCAAGGCATAACCTCCGTCTAATGAAAATTCATTGGGGTTAAATGAACCCAAAGGATTGTTGTTGGCATCTGTAAAGTTTATTTCTCCTAAGGTAAAATAACGTAAAGAAAAACCTAATACTTGATTTTCGTCTAATCGTTTATAGCCTGTCAAGTAAGATAGATTAATATCAGGAACTAAAGACTTTAACCAGGGAGTATAGCATACCGAAAAACCGACATCATTTTTAACAAAGGCATATTTAGCAGGGTTCCAGTGCATAGACATAGCGTCAGGAGTCGAAGCTACACCTACGTCTCCCATACCACCAGCTTTAGCATCAGGACTTATAATAAGAAAGGGTACTGAGGTTGTTATGGTATTTAACCAATTGTCGAGGTTTTCTGACTGTTGAGCGAAAACATTTACTGAAATCACTGAAAATATAAGAGAAAAGGTGGCAAATAACGTCTTAAGTTGATTCATTTTTGGTATTATTAATTGACAAATATAAACACAATAAAGATTAATAACGAATATTTTACTCTAATAGTATCAATCGTCCAGAATTATTAGTTGTTTTTCCATTTGAAAGACTAGCAATAAGAGAATAAACATACACTCCTGCATTGAGCTTGGCTCCACTTTCAGACTTTCCATCCCATTGAATTGGTCCATATCTGTAACCATTTGGGACAATATCATCTTTTATTTCCTTTACAACTCTACCTTGTAAATCCATAATTTGTAAAACGACCTTAATCTGTTCATTATTCTGGTTGTGCTCAAAGTAAAAAGAAGTGAAATCAACTACAGGATTAGGGTAGTTTAATAAATTTTGAATAGTTAAATTATTAGACGACATGACAACAAACTCTGTGAATCCTTCAGCCGAATTATTGTGAACATCCCACACCTTGACAGTCAAGGTATGTTTTCCCTCTGAAAGTGTGCTAAAAGGATAGTCTATTATTCCACTCTTATAGCTATTAATATCAGATTCATAAAAATCGTTTAAAACAATGGGGTTGGAAGATTCCTCGTCTATAACAGCCAACATATCATGCCCGATACCATTGCTTACTGTATTGATGCCACTTTCATCATACAACATCGCATATAAAGATGGATTGGCATCAGTAATGCCTCCAAAAATGAAGTTGGTATCGTTCATAAATAGCTCGATTTGTGGACCTTCAAAGTCTTCTGTATATTCCGATGACGTGCCACCCACAACCATATCTAAATTATGACCAAGTGCATCACACAATTGATCTTGAATATCTCCTTTAGCATACAAACTAATTTTACCGTTTCCAAAGTCATAATTGATATCTTTAGGAACAATAAATGAAAATGAAAACTCTCCATTTTCAACTGAGGACTTACCTTTAAATAATAAGTTCTTTTGTAAATCGAAAACAAACACTGGGGATTCATCTTGCCCTAAAGTTTGGAAGTCTCTTCGTTTGTCATATACTTTTGGATAAACTAAACCATTGAAGTTATTGAGCTTGACACCATTGTTTTGTATTTCTCCAGAAATAGTGACTAAGCCCAAAGCCTTGGCACTATCCTGAACATTAGTCAGAACAATATCGTATTGAGGGTATGCCAATTGCAGAGCTGGATCTCCTAACAGAGTAAAGTTTCTATGATTGGTGTTTGAAACATTAACCACATTATTTTTAGTTCTCATTAATACGTCGCCTAATCTAGGAAATTCCTCATTTTCTTGAGGAAATAAATTTTCTAGAAAGGAGGTGTTTAAATCTAAATTACTTCCTGTGAACACCACTCTTGAAGTCGTTAACAAGGCTATTGCTCCTCCATTTTCTTTGAGAAACACTTGCTCTCCTGCCGATACTCTTTCAGGGTCATCGTATCTACTAAACTCACAAGTTGCCGTCATGAACAAAGGCAATTTATATTCATTACTCCAAGAATTAATGTCATCTATTTCTAAAATTCTTTCGTGAGCCCAACCTAATTCTCCGCCGTGACCGGTGTAATTAACTACAAACATACCTTTATTGATAGCTTCTGAAATAGCATTATTTGCGCTCTGACAACGCTGCCCCCCTGTTGATGATTCTTGTTGATAAGCATCCAAATATATCTTATCTACATTCATCTCAGGATAGTTTGTAGCAATATAGTCAGCCAATTGTTCGGCTTGTAAAGAGTGAACGGTTTCTACCTCATCGTTGTCATCGCCAACAAAACACATATTCAATCGCCAATCACCATAAGACTCTAAAGCGCTGTAAGCAATAACTTTATCGACTGCATTTTTAGCTTCTTCCACAGTTTGAACAGGAAATCGTCCTACCCCAATATCCAAGAAAGGAATATTTGCAGCATCAGAAAATATACTTTCTTCCTCATCAAGTAGTGCAAAATAGTCATCAGAAACATAAGAATACAATTC
Source organism: Flavobacteriales bacterium (assembly GCA_016779995.1). Lineage (NCBI taxonomy): Bacteria > Pseudomonadati > Bacteroidota > Flavobacteriia > Flavobacteriales > Flavobacteriales bacterium. The sequence goes on along the minus strand of JADHMO010000016.1, from coordinate 23,024 downwards.
ATTGGTAGAATTGGACGACTGATAAGATACTATATAATTGGTGTTATTGGACAGTCTATTCTTTGGGTCATAAGAAGCGTCCCCAAACAACAATAAATACCTTAATGGATGCTCTTGGTCGTATAGCATTTTAGCAAAGTCTCGAATAGCCGATACATCTTGACTTCCTGAAGAAAACTCGTTATAAATTTGTTGAGGACTAACTACCTCAACATTTAAACCTTGACTTTCGTGAAAAGTTGCTAGTCTATTGGCTTGTTCTAAAAATGTAGGGTGCGAGACTATTAAATAATCAACATCTCTCAAGGCATGCAAATCTTGATTATCTACTTTTCCTATTAGGTTAGGAGATAAGTAACCCCCATCAAATGCTATAAATTGTCTTAATGTATCGGTTGGTATTTTAAAGGAAAGCACAGAGGCTGAACTTTGCCCAACGATAGATTGAGGATTTAGTGCTTGTGTAACGTCCCATATTCTTGTTGAAGAATTGGTGTTAGAGAGTTGAAATTCACTTACAGAATTTGATTGAACAGAAGCCAAAGACCTAAAAGACATTTGACTACCATACATTTTTAATTCCCTTTGAGCGTTAATTTCTATGTAATCAATCCATCCTTTTCCAGAGGGTGATGAACTACTAAAATCAAGAGTTAGTTGTATATTATCTGAAGTAGGACTAATTGTATTTTCAAAAACTTTAAGATTTGCTTTGTTATAACTACCACTGATTCCAGAAATAGAAGTAGTCTGACTTGACATTCCAGAGGCATTAATGGTAAAATTAGAGTTGAATGGCGAAGGCGAATTAGCTGCTAAAGCTACTTTTAAATTGGCGTCACCTACCCTATTAGGAAAACTGAAATTGAAAGATTTACTATCAACCAAATCGAAAACATCTCCATACCAATTTTGACCAGATTTGATAAAATTAACTTCTTCTTTTTCGTGAATTTGATAATCATTGAAAGTACTAATAATATTATCAGCAGAAGATAGAGATTGAAAAGACTCTACACGCTTACCTTCTCCGATATCAGCAGTAATAAAATAATAAGTATTATCATCATAATAATGCTGTTGACGACTGAAAAAACCAGAGCTATTTAAAAACCATTGATTTGGTGACTGTCCAAAAAATAAAATGTAGTCATTTTCATCAAAACTACCGTCAGATTGACCTATAACTTGAATAGCTAACTCTTGTAAATCAACAGCTCGGTTGGAGGAATTTTCTGTTGGCAATAATCCTCCAGGGTGTCCATAAATTCTCAAATTCTGAGGATTTAAATTAGAAACATTCATGCCAAGATTTTGCAAATCTTGATAAGTCAATCTGTAAATTCCATCTGTATTTAAAGCAAATTTATACCAATTACCGCTAGATAGGACAGAGTGTTCAACAGTAGCATTAGATTTTCGAGTGGTAAAAGAGGGTGCTGAACTTATTTGTAATTCAGCAAAAATTAATTTTTGATAAAGGTCATCTTTTAAAATAAAAGGAAAGACTTCTCCTCTGATAATAAGTTGCTTTCTACTTATACCACTTTGATAACTTAGATGTGGGATTGAATCAATCAGAAAATTTTTAATGTAATTTATTTCAGAAGAATCGCAAAGAGTATAAACTGGATTGATTATACTAATATCTGCTTTAGAAAGATAATCCGTTGTTTGAAATTCAAAACTTAAATGATGAGACTTAGAATCATTCACAGTCACAGCACCATTTTGCCATTTATAATCTAGAAAATGGTATTGAGATTGTTGCCCATTAACGTTAACAAACATTAACAACAAAAACGTAGTAGTAAAGAAATAATTCATACTTAAAAATGAAGTTCAAAGTTAGCTTATATGAATGAAATTACATCAATATAATGAATTAAATGACACATCTGAAACGTAAGGAGAATATTTATATTATCTATTCAGTAAGATAAATTGATAGTTGTAAGAATATTTTTTTATTTTTGTTAGCTACTAAAATCACGATCCACGATGAAGAAGATTTTATTCTTACTAAGTATGTCGCTATTAATTGGCTTCAGTAATGAGGTAAAGGCACAAGACCCTGCATTCAGCCAATTTTTTGCTAATCCCTTATATCTTAACCCTGCAATGGCAGGAACTAACATTTGCCCCCGTATCAGTCTAAACCACAGAAATCAATGGCCTGGTATCGGTAAAACTTATGTTACATATAGTGCATCTTATGACCAATACGTTGATAAACTTGGTGGTGGACTAGGATTTGCTGTGGCCAAAGACGTAGCTGGTGCTGGAAACTTAAACACCACTCACATAAGTGCTACTTACGCCTATAGATTGAAGGTAAATAAAAAACTTTCAATAAATGCTGGTTTTGAAGCTGCATACAGACAACTAGGTATTGATTGGCAAAATCTTACTTTTGGAGATATGATTGACCCAGTACAAGGATTTATCTATCCTACCAATGAAGATATAGTAAACTATGCCAACTCTAAAGGATTTACTGATTTTGCAGCAGGTTTTATGGGCTTCGGAAATGCCAACAATCAATTTGATTACTACTTTGGCTTTGCAGCTCATCACATTACAATGCCAGACCAAGGCTTTATTGGCGAAAGTAGATTGCCAATGAAAATAACAGCAAATATAGGTGCATCATTCCCATTGAATAGATTTGGAACATACAGGACTAATTCTGGTAACAGACCAAAAAATGCTGCAATCCTTTCTCCTAACTTGTTATTTCAAAAACAACAAGACTTTATGCAGTTGAATTATGGGGTGTACGTCTTAAAAGGACCTATTGTTGGTGGTTTATGGCTAAGACAAAGCGCTGAAAATTTTGATGCTTTTATTGTTCTTCTAGGAATCGAACAAGCATCTTGGAAGTTTGGCTATAGCTACGATGTAACAATATCAGACTTAAATAACAGTAATACACAAGGTGCTCATGAATTATCTTTTGCATACAAACTACCTTGCAGATATAAAGGCAAAGCATTTGAAACAATAAATTGCCCTAACTTTTAGTTTTAGAAATACTCAGAAAACCATTTAAATTATGAAAAATCAAATTTTACTCGTTCTTTCCCTAGCTTTAATCTTCGGATGTAGTAAGGAAAAATCAAAAACAACTGGTTGGAACTATAATGACCCAAAACATGGAGGATTTGAAGTCTCAACTAATTATACTGAGCAAGTCACACCTGATGGAATGGCATTTATAGAGGGTGGTTCATTTACAATGGGACGTGTTGAACAAGATGTGCAATACGATTGGAATAATGTTCCAAAAACAGTTACCGTATCTTCATTCTATATGGATGAAACGGAAGTAAGAAATATTGACTATTTAGAATATTTATTTTGGATAGAGAGAGTTTATGGCTCTAATTATGACAATGGTTCTTATCCTGAAATCTATTGGAAAGCTCTACCAGATACTAATGTATGGAGGGATAAATTATCTTTTAACGAACCATACGTAGAAAGCTATTTACGTCACCCTGCATTTAACCAATATCCTGTTGTTGGTGTTAGCTGGGAGCAAGCGGTTGATTATTGTGCGTGGAGAACGGACAGAGTTAATGAAAGAATACTTATCGATAATGGGTATTTATGGGAAGACCCAGAGCAAGTTGACGAAAATGTCTTCAAAACAGATGCCTATAAAATGGGGCAATATGAAGGAAGAATTAGAAGACAACTTCCTAACCTAAAGTTAGGTGTGCATTCTTATGATAAGAAAGCTGGTAAAGACAAAAATGCAGTTAGAAACGTACAAGAATCTGACGGTATTCTTTTACCAAGATTTAGATTACCAACTGAAGCTGAGTGGGAATTTGCAGCTTTAGCATTAGTAGGTAACACAGAACAAGAAAATGTTTCTGAAAGAAAATTATACCCTTGGAATGGCGACGGTGTAAGAAATCCATCTAAAAGAAATAAAGGTGAAATTGTTGCTAACTTCAAAAGAGGGCGTGGTGATAATATGGGTACTGCTGGTAAGCTAAACGACAATGCTGACAAAACTGCTCCAGTAATAAGCTACTGGCCTAATGAATATGGCTTGTATAATATGGCTGGTAATGTATCAGAATGGGTTATGGATATTTACAGACCGCTTGTGGATCCAAATACTACTGATATGAATCCATTCAGAGGTAACGTATTCGAAACTTGGGAAAGAGATGAAGATCGTTTTATTGTAGAAAAAGATACTTTAGGAAACATTATAAAAAGAAATGTTACTGTTGAAGAAAACCTTAATAGAAGAAACTATAGCAAATCTGATAACATCAACTATTTAGATGGTGACTATGATTCTAAAGTGAATGCTCCAGCTAGTGATTGGTTGCAAGACTCTGAGGAAAATACAACTAACCAAGTTTATGAACTTAATAATACCTCTCTAATTTCTGATCAAACTAGAGTTTATAAAGGAGGTTCATACAAAGATAGAGCGTATTGGATGGTTCCAGGTACAAGACGATTCCTTGACCAAAAGCAATCAACAAGCTATATAGGCTTCAGATGTGCTATGGATAGGTTAGGACCTCCAACAAGTAACCTCAAAGAAAATAGACGTAAACCCGTTGATTGGAACAAGAACAACGGCTATTACGATAAAAAGTAATTATAATTAAACCCCAATTTATTGGGGTTTTTTTTGGTATGAATATAAAGGAGCTACATAACATATTCTTAAAGTCATCTGGAGTTACGACTGACTCAAGACAAATTGAGTTAAATAGCATCTTTTTTGCTCTAAAAGGAGATAATTTCGACGGTAATAAATATGCAAAAAGTGCCATTGATAAAGGAGCTAGTTTTGCTGTTGTTGATAATAAAGCATATTGTCTGAACGAAAAATACATACTAGTAGATGATGTATTGTCTTGTTTGCAAGAACTTAGCAAATACCATAGAAAGCAGTTAAATTGTCCCGTTCTAGGAATTACTGGTACTAATGGAAAAACTACCACAAAGGAACTGATAACAGCAGTCATTGAAAAGAAATTCAAAACTGTTGCAACCAAAGGCAATTTCAACAACCATATTGGCGTACCCTTAACATTGCTTGGCGCAAAACTAGACACAGAATTTCTGATAGTTGAAATGGGAGCTAATCACATACATGAAATTGAATTTTTATGTGGATTAGCTCAAGTTGATTTTGGCATCATCACTAATATTGGAAAAGCACACTTAGAAGGCTTTGGTAGTGTTGAAGGCGTTATAAAAGCTAAAAAAGAACTATATGACCATATAGATATCAATGATGGCACTTTATTTGTCAATGCAAACGACAAATTACTAATGTCTATCTCAGAAAATACTGAGCGTATTTTATATAATACAATAGAACAAGAGCAAAGCAATTCGCCATTTGCTGAAGTTATATTTAATGATTCTTTAATTTCTTCTCAATTAATAGGAGATTACAACAGAACTAATATTCTAGCAGCTTGTGAAATTGGACATTATTTTGGTGTAAGTTTAGAAAATACAAAAGAAGCTATAGAAAGCTATACTCCGTCAAATAATCGTTCACAGCTATTAAAAACAAACCGAAATACTATTGTTTTAGATGCTTATAATGCTAATCCTAGCAGTATGACGGAGGCTATAAAAGCATTTCAAAAAGTAAACCACAAAAAAAAGCTGTTCATTTTAGGCGATATGCTTGAACTTGGCGAAAACTCCTTAGTCGAACATCAATCTATTATTGATGATTTATCACAAAATAATCAAGAGGTTATACTAATTGGTCAGGAGTTTAATAAATGTCAACATAATTTTGCACACTTCTTTAATAGTAAAGATGCACTCGACTGGATTGAAGAAAATCCAATCGAAGGTATGTTCATACTACTCAAAGGCTCAAGAGGAATAAAACTTGAAATACTAAAAGAAGTTCTTTAACTCATCTCTTCATTAATTATCTGTTTGATAATTAAGATAAAAGAATACACTACCGAAGCTAATATTGAAAATAAAATAAAAGCTAATACTATTGACAATTTATTGACCTTTAATGGTAAAGTTGGCGAGTCAATAATGTTTAATAACGGCTTATTATTTAAAAGAGTAAATTTTGAGATTTCTAAATTTTTAACTATTTCTCCATACATAATATTTAAAATCTCAACATCTCTTTTCAATCGGATTTCTTCAAGCAAACCTTTAGCACGTTGGACTCCAAAATTGGCGTCTTTATAAGAAGCGTATCTATATTCGGCATTTTTTAATTCAAGAAGAACAGAGTCTGCTCTGAACGATAGAAAATCTAAAGTATTTTTTGACTTAGCAGTTTGAAAAATAGTATAGTATTCTTCCAATTTAAGTGCCAAAGACTCAATCATCAACTTGGCAAAATCTTCATTTTTTGAAACACAAGAAATTTTAACAATATTGCTTTCGTCCTCAATACTAGTAGAAATATTGCCATTAGTAAGATTAAAGAAAGCTAAACCTATAATACTATCGTGCTGTAAGGTGAATTCATCTCTATTTGAAGTAAAGTATAAATTCTCAATATTTGTACCCTCCCATTTTTTTCGTAAATCATTGAAAGCTATGTGATGATTTATCAACAAATCTTCCTCACCATCTATAATACCTCTTTTTAAAAGTGCTTCTTCGACGACTCTTCTTGAAGTAATGATTTCTTGAATATTAGTTTGGCTAAATGTACCACTAGATGCACCTCCTAAATTAAAGCCAAACTGACTAGCCATACCAGAAATAGCACCTAAACCACCTGACTCTTGACTTTCATCAATAACAAAAGTCAGATGAGCCTCATAGGTTTCTTTCTTAAAGTATGCATAAACACTACCTAAAAGACCGAAAATAACTGAGAAGACAATAATCTTGAACTTTTTTTGCCACAATAACTGCTTGATGCTAATTAGCTTTAAAATAACATCCTTCAGTCTTATATCGTCATGATGTGTAGTAGAATTACTCATATATTTATTGTTGTCTTGAAAGGTAAAGAATATATAAAGAAGCTAAGGCTGAAATCTTAGTCACTGTACTTTCTAAGACCTTAGTCCAATCTACTGGCTCAGGTTTTTGACGTTTGATTTTTATGTCTTCTGTCAATTTAATGGTAGAGCCCATCTCTACACGGGGATATAAAATAAACAAACCAAAGTCTTTTGCCTTAGCAACTTTTCCTGATGGCGATATAACCAAGGTATTTTCCTTTACATTGTGTTTTGTAAAACCTCCAGCATAATTATTGATGTAGTAGTTAGCTCTTCTTTCCAAATGGGGTACGGAAATAGATGTTTGGTCAAAATTAGAAAGCGCGCCAGTTATTGTAATTAAATCTTGTTTCGCAGAAATGTGAATACTATCCCTATCGTTAAGAACGATATTATATTTAGAATTGTCATACTTCATTGCTTTCTTTAACTCCAAATGAACAGGAATATATTTGTCAATGTAAGATTTTTCAACTTTATTCATTTTATCCTTTTCTGCATTCAAAGGAATAATTTGAACGAATTCTCCATCCGAGAAAAAGCCATTTACAATTTCTTCATCATTTTCGAAAAAGTCTATCTCATTGTCTGGACTTTCTTCAACTTTCATATTGCGATACATTTTCACAGCACTCATATCAGCACTACTTTTCAAGCCACCTGCTCGATTAATAAGTTCAGCTATAGTTTCGTCTTTAGACAATAAGGAATAAACTCCTGGAAATTGCACCTCTCCCGTTAGTACGATGGTTCTTACTTCTTGATAATCTGGATTAACTCTAACAGCAACTTGGTCATAGGGCTCTAAAGCAAAATTCAAAGCCTCGTCACTTAAATCACCATCATTTGAAATATCAAATGAACGTACTAAAGTTCTTTTTGACTTAATTTGATTTATTTCCGCATCATAATCTACTATTCGTGAAATATCAATTTTAGCACCAGAAGCCTCTTGTGCCAAACCACCAGCCATCATTATTACATCAGCTAAGGTAATGCCCTCTCCAAAAGAAAATGTATTGGGTAATCTTACTGCTCCAGAAATTGTAACCTCAAAATCGTCCATATAATCTCTCTTGGACAAGAAGAATAACTCATCATATTCTTGAATTAAAATATTAGATGCTGAAGTTGGCTCTTGAACAATTTGTGCAATGTCAAGAATAATATAGTCCTTGGTATAGTCTTCAGAAGTTCTGACTAAATAAGCTGACTCTAAAAATAAATCATCTGAAAGTGAATTAGACTTCAAAACCATATCATACACTCGTTCACCTTCTGAGAATTGATACTCACCAGAAATACCAGTCGATGAATTGACATAAACCAAATCTGTAGGGATACCTTGAATGCTATTTACTAAAATTTCATCACCGTTAAACAAATTCAAATTATCAGCTCCAACTTCGTCAACAGTAATAGTTTTTACGGAATTATTGTCTATTCTTTTAATTGTAATTCCATTCTTATAAGCCATTTTGGTGAATCCTCCCGCATATTTTATCATGTCTATCAGCTTATCACCGGATTTAACTTCGTAAGAATATGGTCTATTAACTTCTCCTTTTAAATCAACCACATTGGCAGCAACAGGGACGTATAGATAATCGTTGTTTTGCATAAACAAATCTTGAGAAGTGCTTGGGTCAAATAAAAATTTATAGACATCTAATGAATCTATCGTTTTGCCATCTCTCATCAAGTAAATGTTTCTAACTGAACCTATTTGACTAGGACCTCCTGCTGCCACTAAAGCATTGAATGCAGTGTTTGTAGCTGGAATAGAATAAGAACCCGGGTTAAAGACTTCTCCAATAATATTTACAGAAATGACTCTAGAGTAATTTAATGTTAAATCGAACTGGGATTTCTTCAAATCAAAAAAGGAATTCATACGATTTCTCACTAAGGATTTAACCGTTTTAAGATTTTTAGAGCCTACATAAATTCGTCCTGCAATACGAGAATTGATATATCCACTTTCACTAACTGTGACGACCTCACTGTGTTCAGCAAGTCCCCAAATGGAAATGGTTAACTCATCATTTTCACCCAAAAGATAATTATCTGGTGCTTGATTGTCGTAGGCTCTAGAAAAGAAAGAAATAGTGTTATTTCTGAAAAAATCTTGACCATAGATTTTGGCTGGAGGATAAATTATGGAGTCGTTCAAGTCAAATAAAGAATCATTCATTGAAGCATAGAATAAATCCGATTGCATTAAAGACGTTTCAGCACTTGTGGTATCCATATAATTAGGGTTGTACTTCCCTCTTTGGTATTTGTAATCCATAGCTTCAATAATTTCTTCCTCTGAAAGACCCATTTGTCTTAAGACATCTTCACTAGGAATGTCAGAAGGATTAATGTCTGAAGCTTTCATATTGGAAGGCACAAACCTCATATATTTATTCATCTGCTCAACAGTTTGTGCATGAATAGTTAATGAAACTAAGCCGATTAATAGAATTAAAATTTTCTTCATAATGAAACTATAATTTTTTATAAATATAATAAAATGTTTATTTGAGGATAGAACGAGAGATTACAATACGTTGAATTTCTGATGTGCCTTCATAAATTTGAGTGATTTTAGCGTCTCTCATTAAACGCTCAACATGATATTCTTTAACAAAACCATAACCACCATGTATTTGAACTGCCTCTGTAGTAGATTTCATAGCTACTTCGGACGCAAAAACCTTAGCGATAGCACTTTCTTTATCAAAATTCATTTTATTGTCTTTTAACCATGCCGATTTTAGACATAACAATCGGGCAGCCTCTATTTCGGTAGCCATATCAGCAAGTTTAAAAGCAATAGCCTGATGCTCACTAATTGCTTTACCAAATGCTTTACGTTGCTTTGAATACTCTAAAGATAATTCGTAAGCTCCAGAAGCAATACCTAAAGCTTGTGAGGCAATACCTATTCTTCCACCAGAAAGTGTTGACATAGCAAATTTAAAACCAAAGCCATCTTCCCCTATCCTATTTTCTTTAGGCACTTTAACATCATTAAACAACAGCGAGTGAGTATCTGACCCTCTGATACCTAATTTATTTTCCTTCAAACCAACCTCAAAACCTGGCATACCTTTCTCAACAATAAGCGCATTAATGCCACGATGTCCTTTCTCAGGATTTGTTTGAGCAATAACTAAATAAACAGATGCAGTATTACCATTTGTAATCCAATTTTTAGTACCGTTTAGTAGGTAATGGTCACCCATATCAACTGCCGTAGTTTGCTGAGAAGTAGCATCACTACCTGCCTCTGGTTCTGAAAGACAAAAAGCACCAATAATTTCACCTTTTGCTAAAGGAACTAAATACTTTTGTTTTTGTTCTTCTGTTCCGTACTTTTCTAATCCCCAACATACCAAAGAATTATTAACTGAAACAACTACCGATGCTGAAGCATCAACTTTGGAAAGTTCTTCCATTGCCAAGACATAAGAGATAGTATCCATACCAGCACCACCATACTTCGGATCGACCATCATACCCATAAAACCCAATTCACCTAATTTCTTAATTTGTTCAGCCGGAAAGGTTTGATTTTCATCTCTCTCAATAACTCCTGGTAGCAATTCTGTCTTAGCAAAATCTCTAGCCGCATCACGAATCATGATATGTTCTTCAGTAAAATTAAAGTTCATTTGTATAGTTAGTTTAAATTTGAGCTCAAAAATAGTCTTTTTAACTAATAATATGGGCTTTAACAAACAACACAATGTGATTGGTCTAATGTCAGGAACTTCTTTAGACGGAGTAGATCTTGCTTTTGTTAGCTTTTATCACGACAAAAGTTGGCAATATCAATTAGGCGTATGTCAAACGATTCCTTATGATGAACAATGGCAAAAAGAACTGAGAGATTTACACCTTAAGCCCCTATCTGAAATACAAGAGTCTAGCCAACGATATGCGATTTATCTATCCCAATTATTGAGGGATTTTATTCTTAAACATAACTTGCAAGTGGATTTAATCTGTTCGCATGGACATACCATTTTGCATCAGCCCGAAAAAGGTATCACACTACAAATTGGTGATGGAAAAATAATTAATTCACAATTGAATATTCCCGTAGTTTGTGATTTTAGGACTCTAGATGTAGAACTTGGTGGTCAGGGTGCTCCTCTAGTGCCTGTTGGAGATGAATTACTTTTTAGTGAGTACGATTATTGTCTGAACTTAGGTGGATTCAGCAATTTTTCATTTAACAACGATGGATTGAGACAAGCCTACGATATATGTCCTGTAAACATCGTACTTAATGAATATGCCAATCAATTGGGTAAGGAATTCGATAATGACGGGCAAATAGCCAAAACGGGAAGTATAAATAATGAACTCTTGAAGGAACTAAACGCCATCAACTACTACAAACAATTGCCGCCGAAGTCTTTAGGAAAAGAATGGCTAGAAAAAGATTTTATACCTATTCTAAAAAAATATAACGACAGTACTCCTAATATTATGCGAACAGTAGTTGAACACATAGCCATTCAAATTGCTGATTGTATCAAATCAGGACAATGCCTCGTTACAGGAGGCGGCGCATTGAACACTTTCCTTATGCAGAGGATTGCGGCAAATTCTCGAGCTAATTTCATCTTAGGCAATAAAAAACTTATAGAATATAAAGAGGCCTTGATTTTTGGGTTTTTAGGTGTACTCAATAGAGAAAATGAAATTAATTGTTTGGCATCCGTTACAGGAGCTAAAAGGAATTCTGTAGTAGGTAAGTACTTTGCATAATAATTAATTACTTTTGCTGAAATTTACTTTCAATGAAAAAATTATTAGACGCATACGAAAACAAAAAACCCGAGGTTGTTTTTGAATGGAGTGACAGCCAAACTGAAGCTGAAGGCTGGGTCGTAATAAATTCACTTCGAGGTGGTGCCGCAGGTGGTGGCACACGAATGAGAAAAGGACTTAATAAACATGAAGTTGTTTCTCTTGCTAAAACTATGGAAGTTAAGTTTACAGTCGCTGGACCAGCGATTGGCGGTGCTAAATCTGGTATAAACTTTGACCCCAAAGACCCCAGAAAAGAAGGCGTTTTAAAACGATGGTATGCTGCCATTACTCCCCTACTAAAAAATTACTACGGTACTGGAGGCGACTTAAATGTTGATGAAATACATGAAGTCATTCCCATTACCCTAAATCTTGGTGTAGAACATCCTCAAGAAGGTGTATTCAATGGTCACTTCAAGCCTTCTGCAGAACAGAAAAAAACCATTATTAAACAACTACAAGATGGAGTATTGTTAGAAATTACCGAGCCTAGCCTAACTCCAGAAGTGTCAAAAAAATATACCGTTGCTGACATGATAACCGGCTACGGAGTGTCTGAAGCAGTAAATCACTTTTACCGTCTTCACAATGAAGATTTAAATGACAAAAAGGTAATCATTCAAGGTTGGGGAAATGTGGGCTCTGCGGCAGCCTTTTATCAAGCATCATTAGGAGCTAAAATTGTTGGCATCATTGACCAAGAAGGTGGGCTAATAAATGAAAACGGCTTTACTTTCGAAGAAATTCGTCAGTTGTTTATCAATAAAAAAGGCAATAAGCTAAACGCTGAGCATATGCTATCCTTTGATGAGGTTAACGCCAAAATATGGGATATGAAAGTTGATGTATTTATTCCTGCAGCAGCTTCAAGACTAATAAAACAAGACCATTTAGAACGTATGATTGCTGGAGGGTTAGAGGTTATCTCTTGCGGTGCTAATGTGCCATTTGCCGACGAAGAAATTTTCTTTGGTAGCATCGGAGAATTTGCAGATGAAAGAGTAAGTGTTTTACCTGACTTCATCGCCAACTGTGGTATGGCTAGAGTATTTGCCTACCTCATGAACCCAAACAGTGAAATGACTGATACAGCTATTTTCCAAGATACCTCAGCAACCATAATGAAAGCCTTGAAAGAAACACACCAAATTAATTCATCAAAGACAGACATTTCAAAAACTGCCTTTGAAATCGCACTTAACCAACTTATTTAAACAATGGACTTTCAAGAAATTTTACACCGACAATTTTTAAGCAATTCATTAGAAAATTATTGCTGGTTTTTAGGCTTTGTACTATTCGGACTGCTTTTTAAGCGTATTATATCCAAATACCTCAGCCATATCATGTATAGAGTACTCAATAGAGATGAATCTATAGATATTAAAACCTTCGATGAATTACTAATAAAACCCATAGGTGTTTTTGTATTGCTAATGTTAATTTATTTAGGCTCACTTAACATTACATTTCCTCCTGAGCTAAATTTTGAAACTAAAAACTTTAACATCAGTCTAATCCTAAGTAAAATCTTTAGTCTAATCGTTTTGTTTTCTGTTTCTAAAATTGCATTACGTTTTGTCGATTATTTTGGCATTGTTTTTCTAAATAAAGCTAAGGATACAGAAAGTCAAATGGACGACCAATTGATTCCTTTCGTTATTGAGTTGGGTAAAATTGCCGTTTATATTGTTTTATTCTTTGTTTTGTTAAGTAAAATCTTTGATGTTGACGTTACTGCTTTAGCCGCTGGTGTTGGTATTGGAGGTATCGCAATTGCAATGGCTTCTAAGGAAAGTTTAGAAAATCTATTAGGCTCATTTACTATATTTTTTGACAAACCCTTTTTAGTAGGTGACTTGGTATCTACAGGAAGTATCACAGGCACAGTCGAAAAAGTAGGCTTTCGCTCGACTCGTATTCGCACTTTCGACAAAAGTATTGTCACTGTCCCTAATAAGAATATGATTTCTGCCGAACTGGATAACCTGGGTAAAAGAAAAGTTAGACGAGCAAAATTTTACATAGGTCTAACCTATGATACCACTATTGACCAAATGAAAAAAATAGTCAAGGAAATCGAAATATTAATTAACGAACATCCCAGAACTGACCAAGAAGGAAGAGTAAAATTCCAAGAGTTTGGAGCAAGTTCATTAGATATTATGGTTTTGTTCTACGTTAATTCGACAAAATGGGACGATTTCATAGATGTCAAAGAGGATATCAACTTTAAAATTATGGAAATAGTAAAGAATAACGATTGTGAGTTTGCTTTTCCATCAACAACAGTATATTTGCAAAAATAAATTAACCAACAAAAATACTATCTATGATTTACCTTTCAATGTTAGTCGTTTTTATCTTAGGATATACACTAATTGCTTTTGAACACAATCTTAAAATAGACAAAGCAGCATCCGCTTTACTTGCTGGTTCGCTTTGCTGGGCTATTTTTGCATTAGGCTTGTTTGAAATTGATATCAACTCCGATAATTTCGGCAAATTCTTAACTTACTTCCAAACAAAAGACCTCAACTACACTAGTGAGTTTATCGCTCAAAATGTAGATTATGTCAAAAAGAATTTTGTGCTTTATGAACTGTCGCATCATTTAGCAGAAATAGGGCAAATTTTATTCTTTCTTTTAGGAGCAATGACTATAGTCGAATTGGTAGATGCTCATCAAGGGTTTTCGGTAATTACTGACCGAATCAAGACCAATAATAAAGTTAAGTTAATGTGGATTCTGTGCATTTTGTCATTCTTCTTTTCAGCAACATTAGATAACTTAACTACGGCTATCGTGATGTCAGCTCTCTTAACAAAACTCATTGAAGACAAAAAAGATTTATGGCTATTTGCTGGTATGATAATCATTTCAGCCAATGCTGGTGGTGCTTGGTCACCGATTGGTGATGTAACAACAATTATGTTATGGATTGGAGGGCAAGTAACAGCGGCTAATATTATTACATCTGTATTAGTTCCTTCATTAGTTTGTATGATTGCTCCATTAATATACTTAACATTTAAACTCAAAGGTAATATCACAAGACCTTCAGATAGTGAAGCTTTAGAGCACATTATGAACCCAACCACTCCATTTGAAAGAAAATTCATTTTCTTTTTAGGTGTTGGTGGATTATTATTTGTGCCTGTTTTTAAAACTGTAACTCACCTACCACCATACATTGGAATCCTATTAAGCTTAGGAGTAATGTGGCTTACTACAGAACTGTTGCATAGAAGTAAAAACTACGAAGCTAAGTCTGACTTGACTGTAATCGGCGTTCTAAAAAAAGTAGATGTTCCTACTATATTTTTCTTTTTAGGAATTTTATTGGCTGTAGCATCTTTACAAAGTATGGGGCACTTGAACGATATGGCCAAAATTTTAGACAATACCTTTGATGGAAACATTTACGCCATAAACATCATCATTGGATTATTGTCTGCCATAGTAGATAATGTTCCATTAGTAGCGGGCGCCATGGGTATGTATGAAATTGGAACAGGTGTTTTTGCTGTAGACGGATCATTTTGGGAATTCTTAGCCTATTGTGCTGGAACAGGTGGTAGTGTCCTAATAATAGGTTCTGCTGCTGGAGTAGCCGTAATGGGTATTCTAAAAATTGATTTCATTTGGTATGTCAAAAAAATAAGTTTTCTAGCATTTATAGGATATATTGCTGGTGCTATAACCTACATACTTATGCAATAAGACATACTAGACTAACGTTCTCTAAAAAATACATATATGAAATCACTTTTATTACAAATCAACACACTCAGCGACAGTTTATCAACAACGGCTATGGAAGGTGAATTGGTAGAAGAAAAAACACTTTCTATACTAGAGCTTATCAGCAGTGGCGGTACTGGAGGTAATATCATTATGATAACCTTAGGCATCTTGTCCGTGATTTCTGTATATCTATTTATTGAACGATATACCACACTCAACAAGGCTAGAAAAATAGACTCAAGTTTTTTAAATAGCATCAAAAATTATGTTCAAGATAAAGACATAAAAGCTGCTAAAACTCTTTGTAAAAATACCGATAGTTCTATTTCTAGAATGTTAGAAAAAGGCATTGACCGAATTGACAAACCCATGACTGATATTTCTTCTGCTATTGAAAATCAAGGTAAGCTGGAGGTCTATGTTTTAGAAAATAATTTAGCCAACCTAGCTACCATTGCGGGTGCAGCACCCATGATTGGATTCTTAGGGACAGTAATTGGTATGATTGTGGCGTTTCACGAAATGGCAAGTGCAGGAGGAAATATTGATATTGAAATGCTATCCAAAGGTATTTATACAGCTATGGTAACAACAGTAGCTGGTTTAGTGGTAGGTATTATTGCATACATTGCCTACAACCTATTAGTAACCAAAGTAGAAAAAGTGGTCTTCTTATTAGAAACAACCACAACTGACTTTATGGATTTATTACACAATAACAAATGAGTTTAAGAAGCAAAAATAAGGTAAGTGCTAACTTCAGCATGTCCTCTATGACAGACATCGTATTCTTATTACTTATCTTTTTTATGCTTACTTCTACGCTAGTTAGCCCCAATGCCCTCAAGCTATTGTTACCCAATAGTAAAGCAAGGACTCTTGAAAAACAAACCATTTCTGTATCTATTACACCAGAAATAGAGTACTATATTGAAGATCAAAAATTCCCTTTCGAGCAACTAGAAAATCAACTAAAACAACGTCTTGCTAACGAACAAGAACCTGCTATTGTTCTACATGCAGATAAAACGGTTGATATAGAGTTTGCCGTAAAAGTGATGGATATCGCTTATCGCAATAAGTACAAAGTAGTACTTGCAACAAATCCAAAATAATGATTAAACCAACAAAAAATAGACGCAAAGCAATCATTGGAACAGTTTTGTTTCATATCGGTTTGCTTTTATGTTTCATTTTTATGGGTTTGACCTATCAAATACCTCCTCCTCCTGAAGAAGGCATTACTATTAATTTTGGTTACCAAGATTTTGGAAGTGGCTCAGAACAACCAGAACAGATTGTCGAAGAACAAGAAATAACTCCTCAAGAGATTGTCAATAATAATCCTGTCGTTGAAGATATTAGCACTCAGGATATTGAAGAAACACCTACTACCAAACTTAAAGAACAGCTAGAGAAACCAAAAGAAATCAAAAAGATTGAGGAGAAAAAACCCGAGCCTGTGGTCAATACCAAAGCACTTTACCCTGGTAAAAAGCAAAATAACAGTAATAGTCAAGGAATAAGTGAAGGGCAAGGAGATCAGGGTAGCCAAGATGGTGATCCAAATTCGAATGCTTACACTGGTGGTGGAATTGGTACAAATGGCATCGCCTATCAGCTAGGCGGTAGAACTATCGCAGAAATTAAAAAGCCAAATTACGATTCCCAGCAACAAGGTAAGGTTGTCGTGACTATTCGAGTAGATAGAAATGGTAAAGTTATCAGTGCAACACCTGGTGCTAAAGGCTCTACAACTACTAATGCCTACCTATATTCTAAAGCTAAAGAGGCTGCACTTAAAACTACTTTTGAAGCTAATACTACAGCTCCTGAGATTCAAGTAGGAACAATCATTTACAATTTCAAGCTGAACTAATGACTTATCAGCAATGTTTGGATTGGTTATTCAGCCAATTACCGATGTATCAACGTACTGGAAGTATCGCTTACAAAGCCGATATAGGTAATATCGTTCAAGCAACTGAAAAACTAGGAAATCCTCATCAAAATTTTAAATCAATACACATAGCTGGCACCAATGGTAAAGGTTCTACCAGTCATTTACTTGCATCAGTACTACAAGAGGCTGGCTATAAGACAGGCTTATACACCTCGCCCCACCTTAAAGATTTCAGAGAACGAATTCGTATCAATGGCGATATGATAAAGCAAGAAAGCGTCATCCAATTTATAACAGAGAACAAACATTGGTTTAGTCAAATTGGCATGTCGTTTTTTGAAATGACAGTGGCATTAGCCTTTCATCACTTCGCCACAGAAAAAGTAGATATTGCTATCATAGAAGTTGGCTTAGGAGGGCGTTTAGATAGTACTAACATCATTCAACCAGAATTATCGATAATTACTAATATAGGATTAGACCACACAGAATTGCTAGGTGATAGTATCGAAAAAATTGCAAGAGAAAAAGGAGGCATAATAAAACCTAGAACACCTATCTTAATAGGCAGAAAACAGGAACAAACAAAAGCTATTTTTGATGAAATAGCCCAAGACAATCATTCCAAAATTTATTATGCAGAAAATTGCGACATTGAAAGCGATTTAAAAGGGAACTATCAAACCGAAAATAAAAATACGGCCTACACCGCAATCAAAATTTTAAGAACTCAAGCTTGGGAAATTCTAGATAAACACATTGAAAACGGATTTAAAAATGTACTGAATAATACCTCCTTATTAGGAAGGTGGATGACTTTGGGTCAATCTCCCTCGATTATTTGCGATACGGGGCATAATGTAGATGGAATAAGACGTATAGTTGAGCATATTAAAAAGACAAGATATGAAGAGTTACATATAGTATTTGGCGTAGTTAATGACAAATCAATAGATGGCATCTTAAAACTATTGCCTAAAAAAGCTCATTACTATTTCTGTCAAGCCCAAATACCTCGAGCTATGCATGTCGATTTACTATTTACAAAAGCCCAAGAATATCAATTGACAGGAAATTGTTTTAAATCCGTTGCCGATGCATTAAAAAAGGCTAAGTCAGTAGCTAAAAAAAATGATTTGATTTTCATTGGTGGCAGCACCTTTGTAGTCGCTGAGATAATATGATAAGACTTTTTTGAATATAATTTGTGATTGAAGCAAAATCTGTTATATTTGCCAACCAATTTTGGGCGATTAACTCAGTTGGTTCAGAGTGCCTCCCTTACAAGGAGGAAGTCGGGGGTTCGAGTCCCTCATTGCCCACCAAGAACAAACCCTCTTACTCTAGTAGTTTGAGGGTTTTTGCTTTTATTTTCCCACAAAATTTACATTTTTTTAAAAAAACATTAAACTACAGTGTTTGTGGCGTATAATTTTGACGTAAAAAATTATCAAACACAAAAGCCTCTAAATTGACAAGCTCTCTTTTTTATATATTTGAAAATAAATAATTGTATAAGAATATGAAATTTGAACATCATTTTGAGAAAATACTCTGGAATTTAAGATACGTAGTTATCTTATCTGTTATATTATCTATACTTGCTTCTATAACTTTATTTTTTATAGGCAGTTGGGATATTATATACTCCATTGTGTATCAAAATCCTTTGTTTAATCCAGATGTTACCACTAACAACGATTTGCTGTTTAAAATCATTTCTTCTATTGACTTATTCTTAATAGGAATAGTATTACTGATTTTTGGATTTGGGGTTTATGAGCTTTTTATCAGTGAAATTGACTTTGCAAAAGGGAAGTTTGCTGACTCTACTTTAAAAATAAACAGTTTAGATCAACTCAAAAACAAGATTATCAAAGTTATTATTATTGTTTTGATTGTTAAATTCTTTGAAAAGATACTCAAACTAACACCTAACTTTTCATCACCAAACGACATACTTGTTTTTAGTCTTTCCATCTTAGCTATCTGCCTTGGCTATTTTCTTATCAACAGAAAATAATTTTTGTTTTAAATTAAAAAGGCTTGATACATTGTACCAAGCCTTTAACTTTTCATAATATGATATCTTATGATGTAGATTTATCTCCATCATCTGATTCATAACCATAGCCGTAACCATAATTATAGGAGTATTTATAGCCGTAGCCGTATTTATAACTATAATTATAGGCATATCCATAGCCATAGCTATTTGTAGCACCTAAGCCATTTAAGACAAGTCCTATATTTTTGACTTTTCCAGAATCTATGGTATCCTTAATAAAATTAAGAACTTCTTTATCAGTATGATTACATCTAGCAACAAATAAGACTACATCAGAAAGGTGTGTCATACTTATTGTATCAGAAACTAATAATGAAGGAGGAGTGTCAATTATAACATAATCATATATCGATTTTGCCTCATCAATTAACTTATCAAAATTTCCATTTGTTAAAAGTTGTGCGGGGTTTGGTGGAATAACCCCTCCTAACATAATATCACAATTTAAATCTGTATTGGCTTTTACTAAAGTACTTTTCCAATCGAAATTATTATCTAATAAATAGTTTGTCAATCCAGAAACAGACTTTTCTAAATTTAAGTATTTATGAATTTGAGGGTTATGTAAATCTGCACCTATAAGCAATACCTTTTTGTTCAATGAGGAATAAGTTAAAGCTAGATTTAAGGCTGTAAATGTCTTTCCCTCTCCCTTAATAGTGGATGTAGATATGATTACCTTACCTCCTTCAATTTTTTTAGGAATAATAAAATTTAAATTGGAGGACAATATCCTAAATGACTCGGCCAAAGTACTTCTTTCATTTGATGATTGTAAAAGTTTGTATGTAGCATCTATTTCAGGAATTTCAGCAATTACAGGGGCATTAATTTTTAAGTCTTCTAAATCGTCTTTAGAATATAATTTAGTATTAAACAAAAACATCAAATACAATGTACCGAAAGGCAATAACAAGCCTAATAAAAGCGCACCTAAGTAAATAATGTTTGCTTTTGGAGAGATTGGTAAATTATTTGATATAGCGTACTCAACAACTTTAACACTGGGCTCCGTAACGGCATAACTCACTTCTGACTCTTCTCTTTTTTGTAATAAAAATAAATACAAGGCCTCTTTAATCTGTTGATTTCTTTCTATTGCTCTTAAAATCTTTTCTTTTTCTGGTAGATTGGATACTTGAATATCAAATTTTGCTGACTGTCTTGAAAGCTTTTGCTTAGTACTTTCTAACTGATTAAGGTAATTGCGTAATGAAAAAATAATATTTGAACGACCATCAGTTAACACATTAGCCAATTGCTTGATAGATGGATTGTTCTGCCCAGCACTTAGGATAAGCTTTTTACGTTCTAGAATATTTGAATTGTAATCTAAAATTAGTGAATTAATTTCTCCATTTTCAATACCAATATTAGCAGGCAACAATTCTAGCTCGCTATCATTCAAGGTAGTAATTAATAAGTTAGTGAGAGAGATTTGATTTTCAATAGAAAAAATATTTTCTTGAGATTTATAACTCTGCTCTAAAGATATGGCAGAATTAGCCGATAAATCGACTAAATCATTATCTACTTTATAAAGCTGCTTAGTAATTTCTATAGAATCAAGTTCCATAGAAAGGTATGCGTACCTTTCGTTAACAAAATCAATGGTTCTTTTATGAATCAGTTGACGATCCTGAATACCATCATTATTAAACACATCAATTAGTTCATTAAGTACTATTTCAGAATAATCGGAATTCGTTGATTTAAATTCTAATTGTATGATATCACTTTCTTTACCAACTTGAGAAATTTGAATTGATTTTTTAAGGGAAGCAACCATTTCATCTACAGATGAAAATTGAATTTCATACCCTTCATTATCATAATTAATGTACTGCTCTCTATCAAAATTGAAGATTTCAAAAGGTAAATCATGTTTAAAATTGTAGGTAGATACTCCTTTAAATACATACTTTTTTGAATCATTACTAAAATCAATAATTTCAAAACCATCAGCTATCATATTCAATCTGTAACTAGATTTTGACAAACTATCAATGGGAAAGTTAAGACTTATCTCAAAAGGATATTCAATAGTCAATGACTGCATTATATCTCCAATTGAAATAACAGAAGTATGAAGATTTTTATTCTCTACAACTTGACTAAGTATTGGGTAAGATTTAATAACTTCTATCTCATTTTCCAAATTGATTTTAGAATTAGAAAATAATTCTGAAGCCGTAGGTAATTCCAATGAAGACTCTTTCTTATCAATAATTTTAATTTTGGCAGCTACATTATATACTTTGGATGTATATCTTAAATACATGAAAGCTATTACTATAAAAAGTGTAGTTGCTCCAACAAAATATTTCCAAAAATAGAGGTACTTAAAAAACTCCTTTTTAAAATCAAAATTATCTTCTGACTCTAAATGATTAAAATCAAAATTAGGTGATTGATTCATTTTTAATTGTTTGTTATTAATAAGGTAATACTAAGTAATAAAGAAGCAATAGAAGCAACTGAAGCTGGACTACCTATAAAACCAGCACTTTTAACTTTACTGAATGAAGGATTAACAATGATTACATCATTATTTCTAATGTAGTAAATCGGCCTGTTCAATAATTCAGTTTGGGTTAATTCTATATTATAGATCTCTCGAACGCCATTTTCTTCTCTAATCAATTTAACATCTTTTCTTTTACCATCTATAGTTAAGTCTCCAGCATACCCTAGTGCTTGGAAAATATTTAGGTTTTGATCAAAATAAGAAAATGTACCTGGATTCCTAACCTCGCCTAAGATTGTGAACTTAGAATTTAATCTTCTTACTTTTACAGTAGGATTAGTTAAATGGTTTCCATCTAAAAGTAAAGAAGTAATTTTAGATTCTATATCATTCTCACTCAAACCATCAACACTAATTTTACCAAGAACAGGAAAAGTTATCATACTAAAGTTATCAACACGGTAGCCCTCAAGTTTTAGTATATCCACATTTTGATTAGAAACTTGATTATTAGTAATCTTATTGTAGGGAAGGGCAGCCTCAGGCACAATAGTTTGAACATCAATCTTTAGGATATCTCCAGGCTTAATGAGGTTCTTGTGAAGTGAATGGTCAATTTTTGAAAAGGTATCATACTTATTTGAATCTTTTAAATAAATAAGTTGATTTTTAGTAGAACAAGCTCCAAACAAAAGAACTGTAAATAGTGTTAAGGTTAAATTTTTCATTATTCAAAAATAATTATATAATTTCTTAAATCTAGCATAGAATTAATTTAATTTAAGAAAGTAGAAAATGTTTTGTTGAGATATCTAAAATTGGATTAATAGACTACAGTCCGTAGTCTTTTCAAAAATAAATTTATTGTAACTCACTGTTTTTTTGTTATTTATATTTTTTATTATACAATATTTAACGTATATTGTACTAAAATAATATGTAATTTAATTCTTCATTTAATGATAAAATATTGAATTAAATATGCTATTTTAATGTTAACTAATAAATATAACATAAGTTAAATGAACGTTAAATAC
>JADHMO010000015.1 GCA_016779995.1 Flavobacteriales bacterium | reverse complement strand
GACCATTGGGTGCGTGAGTTAATCTGTATTGGGAAGTAGGGCTTTGAACCTGCAATAGCTGGGTTAAGAATAAAATCATTGGTAAGGTATTGACTGTACATAGGAAGTTGTTGGGCTTTTGTCAAAGCTGCCAAACAAACTAATATTACAATTAAACTCTTTTTCATTAATTTTTATCTTAACGTACAATGGTTACTGTTCCTGCAATAGGCTCCTCATCATTATTTAAAGTAATCACATAATAATAGGTAGCTGATGGTAGCGGATTATTTTCATACATTCCTTGCCACGCTCCTTCCCAAGCATTTATATATTTTTTGGTTGAATAAACTCTGTCTCCCCAGCGATTAAAGACTTCTACTAGAGCGTCAGGATATAATTCAATGTTATCTATGTGCCAATAGTCGTTGTTTTGGTCTCCATTAGGAGAAAAAGCAGAATACGCTGTTATACAGCTTTGGTCGCTAGAAGGCACTTCTATTTCTTGGTAATATTCGCAACCGTTGTTATCGGAAACCGTCACTCCATAAAATCCTGATTGCACCTCAGAATTTAATGCTTCTTCTGTATAGTTTGACCAAGAATAAGTATAAGGTTCGTATCCACCTGTTGGGAATACCTCAACACTACCATCATTATTGTCAACACAAGAAACCGCTTGGGTAACAAAGTCCAACTGAATAGGATTAATGGGGTCAATAGCAATTGCTACGTCTTGTTGGCAATTATTATAATCCGTTACTTGAATAGAGTACATTCCTGGATTTTGTATGTATATCAACTCAGAAGTTTCGTTGGTACTCCATAAATAATCATAAGGTGTAAGCCCACCTGAAGCAAATACTAATGCCGTAGCAATGGGGTTATCAGAGCACAATTGGGTATGCTCAACAAAAATATTTAATGAGTCAGGCTCAATAATACTAGTCGATGCTGTTAACACACATCCAAATTGGTCAGTTATTGTTACAGAATAGTCGCCGGCAGATAAACCTACAGCCGTGTTAGTAGTTTGAGCGTTACTATCGTCCCACAAAACAGAATATACTGATGAAGGATTAGGGCTGTTAAGAGTTGCTGCTATCATACCATTGTTGTTGCCATTACAAAGAATTGGAGTAACAAGCAGAGAAATGTTTGGTTCTGTAATCACAAAATCCATAGTTTCCTGACAGCCTAACACATCAGTTATTGTTACAGAATAAGCACCAGTAACAAGTTGCTCAATTGAATTCGTTGATGCTCCAGTTGACCAAGCTATGCTATAATTTGGTGTGCCTCCAGTAGGATTTACTGTTGCTGACCCAAAGTCACCATCGCAGCCTAAATTGATAAAGGATAAATTTGCATTAAGCTGATTGGGTTGAGTAATAGGCAGAACAGCAGCGGGTGAGGTACAATTATTGACATCGCTAACAACCACATTGTATGTGTTGGGTGATAGCCCATTTACAAGATATGGTGCTTGATTGGCTGAGTTATATAAGGCATCAACAAAATAGCTGTAAGCTCCAGTTCCTCCAGAAGCAGTAATAATCGCTTCTCCGTCAGAACCGCCAAAACAACTTACATTAGAAACTAGGTTAATATCAGAAATTAATAATTCATCGGGCTGAATTACTTCAAAAGGCTGAGGTGAAGATATGCAACCGTTATCATCAGTAAGCTGTAAAGTTTGTAGACCAGCAGACAAATTAGTTATAAGATTGTTGGCTGGTAATGGAAAAACCGTTGGGTCAGGAACAAAACTATAATTGTATGGTGGTGTACCGCCTATCGCGTTTACGTTTAATACCGCATCGGAAGCCCCAAAACAGCTAAGTTGAGAGCCATTGTAATCTGAAGACACTAAAGCTGAAACAATGCTTACTGGTTGTGGTTGGTTGAGATCATAAAATTGATTGTAAGAACAGTTGTTATCATCAATTACAGTAAACTCATAGGTATTTGCAGAAAGGTTGGAGAATACACCCGCTGCCTGAGTTGTTATTCCGCCATCAATAGAATACACATAACCACCTACCCCATCAATGGCCTGAACACTAATTTCCCCGTCACTAAAGCCGTTACATGAAATTTGAGATAGGGTTGTCATAAAATCAAAAGAAAGAGGAGTCGGCGCACTTAAAATCAAGTCTTGAGGTAAGGATTCACACAGATTACTATCTAAAGC
Source organism: Flavobacteriales bacterium (assembly GCA_016779995.1). NCBI lineage: Bacteria > Pseudomonadati > Bacteroidota > Flavobacteriia > Flavobacteriales > Flavobacteriales bacterium. Next base: position 27,915 of record JADHMO010000015.1, on the reverse strand, counting down.
CATTATAGAATAATTCCCTTCACCTAAACTACCAATGTCTAGTATTCCAGAGGATGAATAAGGATAAGTTAATCCCCCGTCAATACTGTATGAATATTCTCCGCCTGTGCCTCCAGTTGTGCTAAGTTGAATAGTTCCGTCTGTTGCATTTTGACAACTAACATCAAAACCAGAGTAGTCAGAAGTAATGCTAGTGGTCAGGTTCAAATCAATAGGGTTTGGCACCGTGGCATTGAATTGAACAAGGCAATTGTTAGCATCAGTTACTGTTACCAATGGCATTCCAGAACAAACATTTGCCACAACATTATTGTTGCCATTATCAGAACCATCAACGTTGAAGGTGTATGGCAACGCCCCGCCTGAGGCTTGAATATCTATTATAGCATCACAAGTTGAATTACAGCTAGCTTGTTGGATAACATTTACTCCATCAACAGTTAACTCTATGGGCTCAGTAATTTCAACATCTACTGGCAATGAAGTACACCCTTGAGCGTCTGTTGCAACAAATGTATAGGTGTCAGCTGCTAAAGCAGTTAGTGGGTTCACTAAGACATCTGTTAGGATTGGATTACTTGTGCTAGAATACTGATAGGTGTAAAGAGCATCGTCTCCACCAATAGATGATAGAGTAATTTCGCCGTCAGCACTATTTACACAACTGACATCAGAACCATTGTAATCAGATGAAATTTGAGGGTTAACAAAAACAGTGTCTGAACTACCAACCGAAGTTTGTAATTGTTCATAGACGAAGTTAGGAGCTAAAGCAGCATCTCTTGCCCAAACGTCATAGTTGCCAACAGCTAGATTGGTATAAATAAGGTTTGTGGACCATGGTCCCGCCAAACCGTTAATGGAATATTCTGTAGTTGCTGGAGCTGAGATGTCAGGGTAAATTTGGATTTGCCCATCAGAACTATTATAACAACTGGTATTTGTGGATTGAATACTATCAACATAACCTATCACTACTAGAGTGTAATCCTCTACCTCACCGTACTGAAAATTATTTACAGACCAATTTATGGCGTTTACTTGCCACAAAGCGGTAAACGCTCCTACTCTATTATAAACAATTCGCATTTTAATAGAGCCTAATGCTGCGGTATTTGGTATGGTTATGGAGGTATTAATGACAGGAAAATTAACGTCATAATAAGGAGAAGTATATACTAACTCGGTAGTCTCAAAAGTACCACTAGCATCATAATCAATGTAAACCTTTATTGCACGATTAGCATTAAATATTGAAGGGGTTGTGCCACAAAAGCCCCCCTCAACCTCAAGGTCGTAGGTTTCGTTTCTCAAAACTCCTGTGAAATATTCTGCTCCTGTTAAATTACCGTCACCATTATTTGTGTTACCTACTGAAAAATCGCTATAGCCTGTGCATGGTAATAAATTTGTGCCAACAGGAGGGTTCATGATATCCGTTGCATCATAAGGTAAACTGCCGAAATATACTCTTGAGATTACTTCATACTGAGAGTTAGTAGCGCCTTGAGAAAAGGCATCTATACCGATGAGAAATAGTACAAAAAACAGAGTGTGTTTGAACATAATAAGGTTACAGTACGGTTAACTAAGCACACAAAGTTAGCGAATTATTAACAATGTTGTTAGTTTTAATTACTTTTTAAAACGACAAAACCACAATTTATAAATTGTGGTTTTGTAGAGGTTTCGAGCGGATTCGAACCGCTGTAGATGGTGTTGCAGACCACTGCCTAGCCACTCGGCCACGAAACCAAAAGATGGCAAATCTAATAATTTTTTTAAAAATCTGTGTCTTTTATTCGTTTGTCTTTTACGACAACCTCTCTCACATCTCCGTTTATAGGTGGGTTTTTTTTAGCAACACTGACTTCTACTAAAGATATATTAGGGTGTTTTTTTATGATTTTTTCTAAAATACGAGCCACTACATGCTCAAGCAGTTTGCTGGCAACAGACATCTCCTCCTTTACAATAGCGTTTATAGACACATAATCTACCGTATGTTGTAAATCATCACTTTCTGAAGATTGTTTAATATCATACTCAAGTACAACATTAACTTCGTAATCTGATCCTATTTTGGTCTCCTCTGGCAAACAGCCGTGATAAGCGTAAACCCTTATACCCAATACTGAAATCGATGCCATCTTATGATAGAGTATCTATTGCGGTTTTTAATCTACGGATAACCTCATCTTTTCCTAGTAATGCAGAGATTGCAAACATAGAAGGACCCATACCTAAACCTGTTACGGAAAGTCGAAAAATGGGCAAGACCATACCTAAACCCCATTGATTATTTTCAAGGTGTGATTTAAATTGAGCTTCTATCTGTTCTGCACCAAAATCAGACATGGAAGAAAATAAATCAATAATAGAATTTAAAACCTCAGGTGAATTGTCTTTCCATTTTTTATGCCTTGTTTTTTCATCGTAATCTGATGGTGGCTGAAAGAAAAACTGACTAGACTCCCAGATATCATTAATAAAGGTAGCACGTTCCTTCATCAGTTCACAAACCTCAGCAAGATAGCTAGGATCTATTGCTTTAGCCTCATTGACAGATTCCGTTAATAGTGACGCTAAAGTTGCTCCGTCTTTTTCTCTCAAATATTGTTGGTTGAACCATTTAGTTTTATCAAAATCAAATTTAGCCCCCGCTTTACCTACCCTATCCAAAGAAAAGGTTTGTATTAATTCATCCATGCTAAAAATTTCTTGAGAAGTCCCTGGGTTCCAACCTAGAAAAGCCAACATATTTGTAAAGGCTTCAGGGAAATAACCCTGCTCACGATAACCCGAAGAAAGCTCCGAAGTTTCAGGATTAGTCCATTGAGTTGGGAAAACGGGAAAGCCAAGTCTATCGCCATCACGCTTACTTAATTTACCGTTGCCGTCAGGTTTTAATATCAATGGTAAATGAGCAAATTGAGGACAGTCCCATTCAAAAAAGCGATAAAGCAAAACATGTAATGGAGCTGAAGGCAACCACTCCTCTCCCCTTATAACATGTGTTATTTGCATCAAATGATCGTCTACCACATTCGCCAAGTGGTATGTAGGCATCCCGTCCGATTTAAAAATAACCTTATCATCAAGGTTAGTGGTATTGACTACAACCCACCCTCTTATGATGTCTTGTATTCTAACTTCTTCGTTTCGTGGCATTTTAATACGAATAACGTACTTATCTCCACGATCAATCCTCTCTTTCACCTCATCTTCTGATAGGGTTAAGGAGTTTTGCATACTTTCTCTTACAACCGCATTGTATTGTGGCGAAGGTACGCCAGCATTTTTCATGCGCTCACGCATTTTTTCCAATTCTTCGGGAGTGTCAAAGGCATAGTAAGCATATCCCTTTTGCAAGAGCAAATCGGCATACTGTCTATACATAGGCTTTCGTTCTGACTGGCGATAAGGCCCTAAGTCTCCACCTTTTCCAAGTCCTTCATCAACTTCTATTTTGCACCATCTTAATGCGTCTAAAATATACTGTTCGGCACCAGGCACAAATCGTGTTTGATCGGTATCCTCAAGGCGAAGTAAAAAATCTCCTCCGTGTTTTTTGGCAAACAAGTAATTATACAGGGCTGTGCGGACACCACCCATATGCAAAGGTCCTGTTGGACTAGGAGCAAAACGAACTCGAATTTTATTCATTGTATAAGTTTATTTGGGAGGCAAAGATACATTTTATTGAATATCGAGAGGCTTTCTTGGTGGAAGTAAAAATCATAACTTTGCAATATGAACGAGAGAAGTGTGCTAATTGAAAAGTTGGAGAAATTCATCAGTAAATATTACAAGAATTTACTGCTCAAAGGAGGCATATATTTTGTTTCTGTATTTCTATTGTTTATTATCTTATTTTCTACTGTTGAATATTTTGGTCAGTTTAATAGTACTGTCAGAACAATTTTATTTTGGAGCTTTTCGATACTGAACGCTATTGTATTTTGGCGATGGGTAGCTATCCCCTTGAAAGGGCTGTATAGATTAGGCAAGTCCCTAAGCTATTATGAAGCTGCCAAGATTATCGGTGAGCATTTTAAGGATATAGAGGATAAGCTAACAAACCTTTTACAACTACAAGAATTATCTTCTCAAGAAAACGCACTTGTTGAGGCGAGTATTGAGCAAAAAATAAAATTACTTAAACCTATTCCATTTTCTTCGGCTATAGACTTAAAAGCAAACACTTCCTATTTGAAATATGCTATTATCCCTGTGGGTATATTGTGCGCAATATTTTTAAGTGGAAATAAAAAAATGGTGGTGGATAGCTCAGCGCGAATACTTTCGTATAACACTGATTTTGTTCCTCAAGCCCCCTTTGAATTCATAATTGACAACCCTAGCTTAGAGGCTATCAAGGGTAATGACTTTTTACTAGAAATGCATTTTGCAGGTGCAGAAATACCAAAGAAAAGTGCCATTATTATTGGTGAAAACCGTTACGAAATGCGTCAAAATAGTACAGGACATTTTTCGTTCTTATTCAAAAACCTACAAAAATCACAAACTTTTGGGTTTGAAGCCAATACTTATAAGTCAGAAATTTATACCCTAGAAGTTATTCCAAAACCTAGTGTAAACAACTTTTCTGTAAAACTGAATTATCCCAAATACACCAATCGCAAAACCGATAACCTAAAGAATGTCGGCAACCTACAGGTTCCACAAGGAACTAAAATAAAGTGGTCCATTGTTGCCAAAGAATCTGAAAAAGTATACATCCGTTTTGAAGAAAGCATAGAGTGTATGCGTACAGGAAAAAATGAATTCGAATACGATAGGGTATTCTTAAAAAACACCAACTATTCCCTAGTTGCTCAAAACAACTTTTTGCTTGGCGATAGTATCCTCTATGAAATTAATGTTGTCCCAGACGCATATCCAAGTATTCAAGTTAATGAAACGCTGGACAGCATCAATACCATGTGGCACTATTTTGAAGGGTATGCAGAAGACGACTACGGTATAAAAGAGCTCTTGTTTAAATACCGATTTTTAGACGATACTTCACAGTGGGTAAGTGAATTAGTGCAACTGACAAGCACGTCTAACAAACAAGGCTTTAGCTATGCGGTGGACTTTCAAAATTTAGGACTAAAATATGGTGTCGGTCTTGAATACTTTTTTGAGGTATGGGATAACGATGGAATAAACGGAAGTAAACCCACAAAATCTAGCCTTTTTAACTTTCAAGCAGCTAGTGTAGATGAACTTGAAGCTATGGCTGAAGAAGAAAACACACAACTGAAAAATGATTTAGAAGAATCTAAAAAACTAGCTGAGGACATTCAAAAAGACTTGGAAGAACTACAAAGGCAATTGCTTAAAGACAAAGAACTAAGCTGGGAGGACAAACAAAAAACCAAAGAACTATTAGAAAAGCAGGAGACATTAAAAAAGAAAGTTAACGATATACAAAAGCAGCAAAAACAAAATCAACTTGCTGAAAATGTATACCAAAAACCCAATGAAGAACTCCTGCGTAAGCAAGAAGAAATTCAACGACTTTTTGACAGTATCATGAATGAAGAGCTACAAGAAATGATGCAAGAGCTCAATGAAATGATGAACACCATAGACAAGGAAGAACTTCAGAAAATGTTGGAGGATATGCAACAAAGCGATGAAGACATAGAAAAAGAACTGGATAGAACTTTGGAGCTATTCAAACAAATGGAGTTGGAACAGAAACTAGAAAAAAGTATTGATGAATTGCAACAACTTGCTGAAAAGCAAAGGAATCTAGCCGAAGAAAGTAATAAAGGAAATCAAGACAAAGAAACTTTAACCGAAAAACAGGACGAACTAAACAAAGAATTTGAGGCTCTTCAAGAAGATTTAGAAAAGGTCAAAGAACTGAATGAACAGTTAGAAAATAAGCAAGACATACCAGACACTAAATCTGATGAAGAAAAAATAAAAGAAGACATGCAGAAAAGTGCTGAACAACTGCAAAAAAACATGAAGAAACAAGCCGCTAAAAATCAAAATAATGCAGCGGATAAAATGGAGGAAATGAGTCAGTCCTTACAATCTGCTCTTCAACAAGCTCAGTCAGACGCCATAGCTGAAGACATGCAAACCCTCAGGCAGATTCTAGAAAATTTAATTCGATTGTCCTTAGATCAAGAAAATATATTAAAATCTATTGGAACAATTAATCTCAACAGCCCATTATATCTAGACTACCTACAATTGCAAAATAAGCTACAGGCTGACGCTCAAATTATCGAAGACAGTCTATTTGCTTTGAGTAAGCGTCAACCACAAATAGAATCGGTAGTCAATAGCGAAATAAACGCCATAAATAATAGTATGGAAAAGGCTTTGATAGAAATGGCTGAAAGAAGTTCTGCTAGAGCTAGTGAACGCCAACAATTTGCGATGACAGCTGCCAACAACCTAGCACTTATCTTATCAGAAGTATTAGAACAAATGCAAAAAGATTTGGCAAATATGGACCCTAAACCCGGTGATAAAATGTGCAACAAGCCCAATAATTCAGGTGGGCAAGGAATGAAGGAAATGAAGAAAATGCAACAGCAAATTCAAGAGCAAATGAAGAACATGATGCAAGGTAAAAAAGGGGAAAAGGGCAATAAAAGTAAATCCAGTAAAGGCTTAGCCCAACTGGCTGCTCAACAAGAAATGATACGTCAGAGAATGGGTGAAATCAGAGACGAATTGAGTGGCGATAAAAACGCAAAAGATAATATTGACAAGATGATGAAAAAAATGGAGGAAAATGAAGTCGACATCATCAATGACCAAATAACACGAGAAACATTACTCAGACAAGAAAGTATAATGAGCCGATTACTCGATGCCGAGAAAGCGCAACGAGAACGAGACAAAGACAAGCAAAGACAATCTACTGAATGGATGGATAACCTATCAAAAAGACTAATCAATCCTTTCGAAGATTATCAAAAAGAAAAGGAAAAACAGGAGGAGCTTTTACGTACAATACCACCTTCATTTACGCCTTTTTATAAAAACAAAGTAAAAGACTATTTCAAAGAAAATGGAGAGTAATATCTACTATCATAGTGAATGTGATTTTCAGCTAAAAGACGAGCAGTCTATTACAAAATGGCTTAAAGATGCTATTAGTACAGAAAACAAAGAGCTAGGAGAAATCAATTACATCTTCTGTGACGATCAATATCTTTTAAAGAAAAACCAAAAGTATTTGCAACACGATACCTTCACAGACATTATTACATTCGATTATACGGAGGAAAACCGTCTATCTGCCGATATTTTTATCAGCATAGAAAGAGTAAAAGAAAATGCTATTACCTTTGCAGTACCGTTTGATACCGAACTTAGACGGGTAATAATACACGGCGTACTTCATCTGATGGGTTATAAAGATAAGGCCGAAGAAGAGGCCGAAACAATGAGAAGTAAAGAGAATTATTACCTCTCTAAAAATATTTAACATATTGATATACAGAATATTACAATGTTTTCAAAGACTTATGACGTCATAGTAGTTGGAGGAGGGCACTCGGGTTGTGAAGCAGCAGCAGCAGCAGCCAATTTAGGCTCTTCAGTTTTGTTGGTGACTATGAATATGCAGACCATAGCTCAAATGTCGTGCAATCCCGCTATGGGGGGTGTTGCTAAAGGGCAAATAGTAAGAGAGATTGATGCCTTAGGGGGTTATTCTGGTATTATTACAGATAAAACCATGATTCAGTTTAGAATGCTAAACCGTTCAAAAGGACCGGCTATGTGGAGTCCTAGAGCCCAAAGCGATAGAATGCGTTTTGCTGAGGAGTGGCGTTTAACCTTAGAGTCTATCGAAAATGTTGATTTCTGGCAAGATATGGTCACCGACCTTATCGTTGAAAATGGCAAAGTGGTTGGTGTAAAAACTGGTATGGAAATCGAAATAAAAGCAAATTCGGTAATCCTAACGAACGGAACTTTCTTGAATGGAACTATTCATATTGGTGAAAAACAATTTGGTGGTGGCAGAACAGGGGAGAGAGCCGCCACAGGACTTACGGCTTGTTTGAACGCTTTGGGCTTTGAAAGTGGTCGAATGAAAACAGGAACACCGCCTAGAGTAGATGGGCGTTCACTAGATTACAGTAAGATGGAGGAACAAGCGGGGGATATCAACCCATCAAAATTCTCTTTCCTAGACACACCACAGCTTCAAACACAAAGAAGCTGTCACATAACCTACACCAACGAAAAGGTACATGATGTCTTACGAACTGGCTTTGAAAAATCACCCATGTTTAACGGCAGAATACAAGGGCTAGGTCCAAGATACTGTCCCTCAATAGAAGATAAAATAGAACGCTTTTCTGAACGAAATAGACATCAAATATTTGTTGAGCCAGAAGGCTGGGACACCGTAGAAGTATATGTTAATGGTTTTTCCACCTCTTTACCTGAAGATGTTCAACACCAAGCTATACGCCTAATTCCAGGTTTTGAAAAAGCCAAAATATTTAGACCAGGCTACGCAATAGAATACGATTATTTCCCCCCAACACAACTCAAAAGAAGCCTTGAAACCAAACTAGTAGAAGGCTTATATTTTGCGGGACAAATAAACGGAACAACAGGATATGAGGAGGCGGCTTGTCAAGGATTGATGGCTGGTATAAACGCACACCGACAGGTCAAGGGGGAAGAACCTGTTATTCTAAGCCGTTCGGAAGCATATATAGGCGTACTAATCGACGACTTGGTAACTAAAGGCACGGACGAACCTTATCGCATGTTTACCTCAAGAGCTGAGTATAGAATATTGTTAAGGCAAGATAACGCCGATATTAGGCTAACTCAAAAGGGTAGAGAAATAGGTTTGGTAAAAGATCTTAGAATGGCTAAATTAGATGAAAAGACAAAAAACACTAAAGAAGCCTTAACTTATTTTGAAACGGAGAGCGTAAATCCAGAGGATATAAATCCAATCTTGGATAGCAACAATAGTAGCCCAATTAAACAAAAAAATAAGGTTGGTAAAATTTTAAGCAGACCTCAAATTAAGTTTGAGGACTTATTAAAAGTAAAGACTATTAAAGAAAAGACTAAAAACATAAGTCAAGAAGGCTTAGAACAAGCTGAAATACAAATTAAGTACAACGGATATATTGAAAGAGAAAAAGAAACCGTAATGAAGCTTAATAAACTTGAAGGAATTAGAATACCCGAGTCTTTCGACTACAGCAAACTGAATGCCATTTCTTCTGAGTCAAGAGAAAAACTGAACAATATAAAACCTGAAACAATAGGTCAAGCATCGAGAATAAGTGGTGTTTCTCCTTCAGATATAAACATATTATTAGTATTTATGGGACGATGATTTAAAGCCCCTCGCCCCACACCTTAAAAGCAGTAAAAACCAGCGTGAAACATATTTGTTCCACGTGAAACATTTTGTTATAATGAAAAAACTTACAGCCTGTCCTGTCTGCGGAAGCAGCCAGTCCAAATCTTATCTAAAGTGTCTTGACTATATGAAAAGTAAAGAAAGCTTTTTGTTAGTGGAATGCCAAGACTGTCAATTTATCTTTACTAACCCTAGACCAAAAGACGAAATGCTGGATGAGTATTATCAATTTGAAGACTACATATCACACAGCGACACCAGAAAAGGACTCATAAGCAAATGCTATCATGCGGTAAGAACAATAAACATAAAAAACAAATTAAAACTACTCCCAAAGAAAAAAGGCGTATTGTTAGAAATAGGTAGCGGAACAGGAAAGCTTCTTGCAAAATGCAAGGAAATAGGTTGGAATGTAATAGGCGTTGAGCCAAATGAGTCTGCCCGTAAAATAGCTAAAGAAGTAAACGGAATAGAGCTATTAAAAGACACAACAGAACTGCAACTAAAAAGGAATTCTGTTGATACTGTTATGATGTGGCATGTGTTAGAACATATACCTAATTTAAATGAATCCCTCAAAAATATATCCGCCCTATTGAAGACCAATGGAGTGTTGATAATAGGCGTACCCAATTCTAAATCGTATGATGCCGTTAAATACAAAGAATGCTGGGCAGGTTATGACGTACCAAGACACCTGTCTCATTTCCAAAAATCTAGCCTTAAAAGCTTGGCCGAAAAACATGGTTTTGAAGTAAAAAGAATCAAACCCATGGTGTTTGATTCTTTTTACACATCGCTCCTAAGCGAAAAAATAAAATCTGGAAAATACAATTACGTAAAAGGATTCTCGACCGGTTTAAAATCAAATGTTAAAGCTATGCTTGGTAACGGAGAATACTCAAGCTTAATCTTTATATTAGAAAAAAACGAAAATAAGGCTGTTTAAGACAAAAAAGCTTTTCGCTAGACCTGTCCAACCAAATTCTCAAAAAAGTGGCTTAGACGCCAAAAGAAAGAGGTTTTGTAAATTGTTGATTTTCAGTATGTTACGATTTTAAAATGAAAAACCAATGGGTTGGACATAAAAAGCGTAGTTCTGTTAAACTCTAAACCACTTCTTAAGTGCTTTCCCAACGGCTGACTCAATGTAAGTAAAAGTAAGTGTCGAATACAAGATGACAAAAAGCATAGTGATTGAAAAAACCAAAAGTTCAGTAAAAAACGACTGAGGGAGTCCGAAAAACCTAAAAGAAATTCGAGGTAAAATCAAAAGCAATAATATGTGGTTGAGATAAATAGAGTAAGATATTTTGCCTAAAAACCTTAAGGGTTTTGACTCTAAAAACTTGCTGAAGTAATGATTGTTTTTAAGCAGAACAAGTATAACAAAGCCGAAAAACAATGGCCTAAAGACCAAATTAACGACCCCTTTAAAACTAAATTCATAGTTGTAGAATAAATAAGATACAAGCACAATTAATAAGGGTAAAATAAGTTCCAAATTGTTTTTGACAGAAAACTTTTTAGTAAAAAGCCAATAGACAACACATCCTATATTAAAGCCTATTATCCCGCGAAGAAAAAACCAAGTATAATTGGAAAAGGCAAACTGTTCCTTAACAAGATAAACCACAATACAAAGACATATTGTAACCCAAGAAAAAAGATTCCTTTTATTGAAGAAAAATAAAGATGAAATGCCAAACAAAACATAAGAAATGAATTCGGCAGACACGCTCCAAGAGGGATGGTTCATTCCTAAATATCTAGACATCTCACCAAAAATAGGCGTAGAATTTAACATTAAAAGGGTGTTGCTGGTGTCTAAAAGATAAAGCTTAATGCTTTTGGGGTTACTAACTAACTCAGGGAAAAAGTGGTCAGAAAACACCTTAAAAAGCAAGAAAACAATAGTCGTATAAAACAATAATGGATATAGCCTTATGAAGCGTTTTTTAATGTACAACCAAAAATCATTAGTGTTTGAAAGTGTTGGGTAGTTATAAGAAATTACAAAACCACTTAACACAAAGAAAAAATCCACAAAACTCCAAGATTCTCTGATAAAGAAATTGCTAAAAATAAAATCAGGCAAAAAAGATTGGGGGTAATGATAAAAGACAACCATTAGACTGCAGATACCTCGTAAACCATCAAGTTTGTCAATTCTCATTTTAATAATTTGAGTCTAATTAATCTTCTATATAGTGACTCCGGAGGGATTCGAACCCCCAACCGTCAGAGCCGAAATCTGATATTCTATCCAATTGAACTACGGAGCCTACAATATAATCACAAATATAATTGAGTTTTGTTTCTAACAATATAATAAGCAAACAATAGTTATAAGTTTAGTAATTTGCACTCGTGAAAAATTTATTGTTCAGTCTTATCATTTTGATTGCTTTTGACAGCTATAGCCAAAACGTGGAAATCGGTCAATGGCGTGATTATTTACCATACAACAATGCCATTTCATTAGCCAAAATGAACGACAAAATATATGTGGCAACTGAAAACAACCTGTTTTACTTAGACCTTGAGGGACAAACACTAAATAGGCTCAGTACCATTAATGGCTTGAGCGATGTGGGTGTCGCCGCTATGGCAAAAGACCCTCAAAAAAACACCCTAGTTATAGCTTACAACAGCACCAAAATAGATATCATTGAAGATAATAGTATTTATACTATGCTAGATGTAGAAAGGGAAAATATTGTCGGAGGAAAGTCCATTAATAACATCACCTTTAATAATAATACTGCCTACTTATCTTGTTCCTTCGGAATTATAGAGCTAAACACTGAAAAAAAAGAAATTGCCAACACCTTTTATTTAAATGCTAATGGAAATCTGGGTGTAAATGATTTATGCTTTAAAGGTGATAGTATATATGCTGCTACAGATATAGGCTTGTTTAAAGCAAGTATAAATGATAATTTGCTGGATTATCAGTCTTGGCAACATCAATTAGTAGATTTTCCAATAAATAGCTTAGAGCTTGCTCATCAAAAAATCTATTTTTTGGGTGAGTCATTAGAAGATATATATTGCTATTCTTCTCAAAATATGTACGTAGCGGCTACGACCGAAAATTTGAAGTTTTTAAAGGCAGAGTCAGATAGATTGTTTGTTGGTACACAAAGTAACCTAATAGAAATTAGGTCCGATAATACGCTGAATACAATTAAAGAAAGTTCTTACTTGTACAGGGTGTCAGATGTTATAGTAGATGGCAATATATATTGGTTGAGCGATGGAATAAGAAGCTTAATTCGAATTAACGAAAACCTAACCTTAAAAGATTATCAGCCCTCTGGTCCATTAACAAATCGTGCTTTTTCAACCTCAACAACCCAAGATAAAATCCTTGTATCTCCTGGTGGTATATCTGTGCAATGGGACAACAACAACACTTACCAAGGTTTTCATTGGTCGGATGGCTATAATTGGTACAATCTACCTTATACGAGTTTAGGTAACGCTAAAGACATCACCAATATAGTGGAAGGTCCGAATGGCAAACTTTATGTAGGCACGTGGAACAATGGTCTTTTAGAGTTGGAATACGATGACGATTTAGGAAATTATACCTTAGTAAAAGAGCATAATTACGAAACTTCTAACGGAAACCTACAAACAATATCGAGCGATACTAGTGATGGCAACTACGGTTGGCTAAGGGTAAAAGATGTGGTTGTTGATGATAACGGCTTAGTCTGGATTACCAATTCTCTTGTAAACAAAGGTTTAGCGTTTATGAATACCGAAGGCCAATGGCAGTCTTACAACATAACAAGCTACAACACGCAAAATAGTCATTTAGGCGACCTACTAATAGACAACCAAGGCAAAAAATGGTTCTTTATTGCTAAAGGCGGAGGTATGATTGTATACGACGATAACGGTACGCCTGAAAACACCAATGACGATAACAATAAACATTTAAACACCAATGCAGGACAAGGAAATTTACCTTCAAATATGGTTTATTCTCTAGCTATAGATAATGATGGAGAGGTGTGGGTAGGAACCGATAAAGGTCTTGCTGTATTTTATAATACCGATGAAGTTTTTGGTTTAAATGGCGATGCACAACAAGTTTTGGTTGAGGCGGATGGTTATGTTGAGCCTATAATTGCCAATGAGTCAGTGACAGCTATTGCTATTGATGGAGCAAACCGAAAATGGTTTGGCACAAAAAGCTCTGGGGTGTTTGTTTATTCAGCAGATGGCAGTCAACAAATGGAACATTTTACGCAAGAAAACAGCCCTTTATTATCCAATGCCATCAACCATATATCAATAGACAACAGTAGTGGAGAAGTGTTTATATCAACCGATAAGGGTTTAATTTCTTACAAAGGAGAAGCCACTGCAGGAGAAAAAAAACATGGCAACGTCTTAGTATATCCTAATCCTGTAAAAGAAAATTATAATGGTCCTATTGCTATAAAAAATGTCGTCGAAAATGCCAACATTAAGATAACTGACATTAAGGGCAATCTGATTAAAACGACTACGGCTTTTGGTGGACAAGCCATATGGGACGGTAAAAACAAATATGGTGAACGAGCAAACACAGGAGTTTACTTAGTTTTTAGTACAGACCCAACTGGGCTAGAAACAAATGTGGCAAAAATACTCTTCATAAAATAATGTATTCACAAACTAAAGGTATTGTATTAAATAGCGTGAAATACAGCGAAAGTAGTATTATATGCAAAATATATACCGCCAAGCTAGGCTTACAGTCCTATTTAGTTAATGGTGTAAGAAAAAAGAAAGGTGGAAGTGCCTACTATCAGCCACTTAATATTTTAGACCTTACGGTTTACCATAAAAACAACAAGCAACTTCAACGAATAAAAGAGGTCAAAGCCCCAGAGGCATATAGCAGCATCCCCTTTCATGTGCTTAAAAGTAGTGTGGCACTATTTTTAGCCGAGGTGTTGAGCAAATGTCTCAAAGAGGAAGAAGAAAATCAGGACTTATATCATTTTTTAGAACTCTCATTAGTGGAGTTTGATAAAAGCGACTTTGATAGCCAATTTCACATTCGTTTTCTAATAGCTCTGAGTAGTTATTTAGGTTTTTACCCCAATATGGAAAACGCCAACTTACCCTATTTTGACTTGATGAACGGCTGTTTTAGTAGAGATAATAATGAACACAAACACTACATCAGCAACACCACAGAGTTTGTGTCTGCACTTAACTTAGAGCCAATACACAATAAAAAAAGAATCCTTGAGTATATACTAGAGTATTATCAATTGCATGTCGATGGGTTTGGCCGTATTAAGTCTAAAGATGTTTTAGAAAGAGTTTTAAGCGTATGAAAAAATATTACCTAAAATTATTATGTTTTTTATTCCCTATTGGTCTATTGGCACAGAACACTGGGCAAGACACCATCTTGATAGGCTTAAGTATTCCTGAAATTATTTTTGCTGAAGACAAAGAAGAAAGCGAACGTTTATTGAGTCCCAATAGAATAGAAAAAATAGATGCTATTGACATTTTTCAAGATGCCCCAACTAGCAGTGCGGATATTCTACAAAAATCAGGTGCAGTAGCCGTACAAATGAGTCAATCAGGTGGGGGCAGCCCAATCATAAGAGGGTTTGAAGCCAATCGGGTTTTATTAGTTGTTGATGGTGTACGCCTTAACAACGCCATTTACCGCTCTGGTCATCTACAAAACAGCATAAGTATAAGTCCTTTAATGCTGCAAAACGTAGATATTGTTTTTGGACCTTCTTCTGTAAAATATGGAAGTGACGCTTTAGGTGGTGTAGTACATTATCACACTAAATCACCAAAAAGCGGACAAGCATGGAAGGCCAATTTATTACAAAGATATAGCTCTGTTAATAATGGAGTAAATCTCTATTACGACCACAGTTGGAGCAAAGGGAAGTGGAGCTTTTTACAAGGCATAAACCTCAATCGATTTGGCAACCTAAAAATGGGCAAACAACGCTATCATGGCTATACAGACTGGGGAAAAGAAGCTCATGTCGTTGATGATAATGAGCAATTGAAAACAGCCTATGACCAAGTAGATTTTATACAGAAGATAAGATTAGACGCTAGCGAATACCTCAGCTATAAAATGAATCTGCAAGTGTCAAGCACAACCAATCTAAACCGATTTGACCAACTCAACGACTTGTCTAACGGTCAACCAAAATTTGAAGAATGGTATTATGGCCCACAAAAACGATTGTTATTAGGATTGGGTACTGAACACCAAAAGAAGAACTTTTTTTATGATAGTTTCAATAATACAATTTCCTATCAACAATTGGAAGAAAGCAGAAACAGTCAAAAGTACAATGCAGACTTAATACAGCGTACAGAAGATGTGTTTGTATTTGCTAATACTGCTGATTTTATCAAAAAATGGGACTACAAGACCTTGAATTATGGTGTTGATTTACAACACAACATCGTTCATTCGAGAGCTACTGAGGGCTACGGCACACGCTATGCTGATGGAGGTAGCGATATGACTACAATTTCTGTGTATAGCCAATACAAAACGCCGCTATCAAAACGAATTAATTTTAGTGCTGGAGCAAGGTATTCAAGCATTCTGTTAAATGCTGACTTTAATGAAAGTAATACTTTGGGCTTACCGTTTAACACTATTCAACTCAATAACGATGCCTTTACATCTAGTTTAGGGTTAAGATGGGACATGAATAAGGGTTGGGAAAGCACATTATCTCTATCCACAGGCTTCAGAAGTCCAAACGTTGATGACCTTACTAAGGTGTTTGAAAAATCTGGTAAACTTACTGTTCCCAATGAAAACCTAACGCCCGAACAATCAAAAAATATAGAGCTAACCCTAAATAAAACTTTAGGAAAAAGTTATGTTTCTACAACGGTGTACTACACCATATTGGAAGACGCTATACTTAAAAAAGCATTCACCCTAAACGGGCAAGATAGTCTGTGGTATGATGGCGAATATTTACCCATTTACGCTAATACCAATACTCAAGAAGCCAGCCTCTATGGATTTAATACAAAAGCCTATTTATATCTAAATAAAGAATGGTCTAGCACTCACACCATTTCATATACCTACGGTAAAGACGATAGCTCAGATTTGCCAATGGATCACATACCGCCGTTATATGGTAAAAGTCAGTTGAATTGGGTAAAAAACAAACACAAACTAGGCTTATTTGTCTTATATAACGCTTGGAAAAAAGCCGAAGAATACGGTTCAAGTGGTAGCGACAATTTAGACGAAGCTACAGCAGACGGAACGCCTTCTTGGTGGACGCTGAACTTTAGCTATTCTGTAAATATAAGTGACAAGTTAATAGCCCAAGTAAACCTAGAAAATATACTAGACGTTCACTACAAAACGTTTTCGAGTGGAATTAGTGCACCAGGAAGAAACCTAATCCTTAGTTTGAAGACTGAATTTTAAAATCAGAAATCAACCATTCTAGCTCTTGTAAACTGTTGCGCTTCTCTTCTCCAGGGTTAAACAAAAAACCTTCTATCACTAGAATCCTATCGTGTATGGTGTCATTCAGAAAATGACTGACAAAAGTACCTCCCATAAAAGCGTTTTGCATCTTCCAAAGTCCTTTGACTTTTAAGCCTTCAAGAGCATTGTGTGTGTAGGTGGAAATGTAAGGTGGATATAAGCGTTCAGTAGTCATATAACTGCCTTCTGAGGAGCCAAAAACAAACTGTTGAAGAACGCTATCTCGAGCCGACAAGATGGTATTTGAATTAAAAGTGGAGGTGTTAGGGTATTCATAAACAAACACTCCTTTAATGATTTCTTTATCTGGAGGATTAAATTCAAACCAACAAAAACGGTTAGTATCCAAAACAAGTTTGTACTCACTAGGCAACCCAAAGTTTAGATTAAAGCCTTTGCTAAGCGCTTCATACTGTCTTTTGGGTGGTAGTATCTTCATATAGCGTTCATGTTCTTTTTGTCCTATCTGATAAGCCATAATAGGGGCATATTGACCTAATAAGCTTGGCAAATCCTCTATCGTCTGATACTCTACTATACAGAGCCATTGATTTTGAGCATACGTTTTGGTGTCAAAATATACTTTGGATTGTTGCCCTTTTTGCACGATAATTAAGTTACGATGTGTTTTAAAAATTCGGCTAAAGGCTGTGCTGTTAATTTGTATGATATCAAACAAAGGTTCTCTCCAAGAAATACCAGCAACTTCTGTACTAAGAGACTGACGAAGACTATCCCCGCTTGCTCCCTGCCAAATGGGCTCATCTATAACGATTACTACTTCATTGATAGCTCCTGTGTGTGATGGCAATACAGAAGTGTCTTCGCCTACACATGCGCTAATAAAGAAAACTAGAAAAAAGAAGAGGTATCGCATCTATCCAGTTTTGGGGATTTTGAGCGTCAAACCGGGTTTTAAATCACGATAAGTGATGTTGTTTAATTGTTCTATTTGAGCAACAGAAACGCCTGAATATTTACGTGCTATATCCCATAAAGTGTCGCCTGATTTAACGGTATAAATGGTTTCTCCTTTAGAATTACTTTTGGTTGTTGCTTGAGAAGAATTAGGCGCAGAATCGGGGTTAACATAAATGACCAATTTTTGTCCTATACTTAAATCATTAGAAGATAAATTATTCCAGTTCTTTATTCGTCCAATGGTAGTATGGTATTGGCTAGCTATCCTGCCCAGGTATTCGCCTTTTTTAACACGATGTACAATAGGGGCGTCCATAGCCACATACTTTTCTTGCAAAGATTCGCTATAGGCATAAATGCTATCGGAATTATTAACAAAAGTTGCTACTGCTTTGTAGGGTAGGCGGATACTTGCTGTACTATTTTGGCTTACAGGTATGAGGTTACGTTTGTAAATAGGATTCAGTTCTTTGATAATGTCGATATCAACCCCTAAAGTTTCGGACAACACCTCAAAAGTCATGGATTGATTTATACTAACAGTATCTGTTTCTGCCATAGTGAACTCATAGGGTGTAGGATAGATATTGTGTTCAGAAGCATAGTTCATGATATAATTCACTGCAATGAATTTAGGAACATAATTTTGGGTCTCTTTTCTGAGGTAAGGGCGCACAGACCAATAATCTTTAGCGCCTGATTGGCGCATAGCACGAGAAACGTATCCGGGGCCGCCATTATAGGCTGCCAAAACAAGTTCCCAATCGTTGAACATTTTATACAAAAACGTAAAGTATTCACAAGCAGCAATAGTCGATTGTAATGGGTCGCTACGTTCGTCTATATAGGAGGTTACTTTCAGGTCGTATATTTTACCGGTAGCATACATAAATTGCCACAAGCCTGTTGCTGCCGAACGAGAACGTGCATGAGGCTTCAAGGCTGACTCAACAATAGCTAAGTATTTAAATTCCAAGGGTAAATCGTATTCGTCGAGTTTAGATTCGAATAAAGGAAAATAGTAATTGGCCTTACCTAACATTCTAGAAACATGATTGCGATAGGTGTTAGCATAAACACTAATTTGTGTTTTAACCGCTTGATTATACACTAACTCAAAAGGGGTTTGTTCATTGAGCTTAGATAAGCGAATTTGTATCAGCGAATCGCTAAAAAGGGGAATGCTATCAGAGGCATAGTCCCAACGGTTTAATATGTTGGTATCCGTTTCTATTTGTTGGGCGGATAACTGCTCAAGCGACCATAAAGAATCCATTTGAGCCAATTTAGGATCTTCTTTTTGTAGGCTGAAACTAAGGGTGTCGGAAACCGATGCGCTTAGTAAATGGGAGGATAGTAAGACACTACAAAAAAGTAAAAATAAGATTGGTTTATTCATGCTTACAAAAATGAGGCATTTGCACCTTAAATTGAGGCAAATGTCCGTTAATTATTAACTACTTCATGTTCATTATCTGATTGGAAACTGCTAGTAATTCATCGTCTTTAAAAGCTGGTGCCATCAGTTGAATTCCAAAAGGCAGACCGTTGCTATGCGTTCCTGTTGGTAATGAAACGGCAGGGATGCCCACAATATTGGCGTGTACAGTAAAAATATCCTCCAAATACAATTGGGTGGGGTCATCATAGGTTTTACCAATTTCTAATGCTGTATGTGGTGAAGTAGGCGATAAGATGAAATCACAGTTTTCAAAAATAGCTTGTGTTTTATCCAAAAGCAATCGGCGTACCTTTTGAGCTTTGGTATAATAAGCATCGTAATAACCCGCGCTAAGGACAAAAGTCCCTAACATTATACGGCGTTGCACTTCTTCGCCAAAACCTTCTGTCCTAGAGTTAGCATAAGTGCTAGGGATATCTTGTGCATCGGCACTCCTATGTCCGTAGTGTACCCCATCGTAACGGGCTAAATTAGAAGAAGCTTCAGCAGTTGTCAAAACGTAATAGGTCGGCACCACATAATTGAGGTAAGGAAAATCCAATGCTACAACTGTATGACCAGAGGCTTTAAATTGTTCTATTTTCTCTAGTATGTGGGCTTTTACTTCACCATCTAATGCTGGACTTTCTAGTGTTTCTTTAATATAGCCTATGGTGTACGATTTGTTGGTATTTAATTTTTGACTGTATTTAGGAACAGCTTTTTCAGAGCAAGTGCTATCGTACTCATCGCTACCTGCCATAACTTCCATTAACAAAGCAGCATCTTCAGCGTTGTGGGTAAAGGGTCCTATTTGGTCAAAAGAAGAAGCGTAGGCAATAAGCCCCCAACGAGACACCCTACCGTAAGTGGGTTTGTAGCCCATAACGCCACAAAAAGAAGCGGGCTGACGTATAGAGCCACCCGTGTCGCTACCTAATGACGCCAAACAAAGGTCTGCGGCCACAGCGGCTGCCGAACCACCAGACGAACCACCGGGAACGTGCTTGGAATTAATGGGGTTTAATACTGAGCCAAAGGCTGAATTTTCGTTGGTACTACCCATAGCAAATTCATCGCAATTTAAACGCCCTATGATAATAGCATCTTCAGCAAGTAAACGCTCAACTACCGTAGCGCTAAACATGCTTTCAAAACCATCTAAAATTTTTGAGGCGGCAGAAAGACGATGCCCTTTGTAACAAATGTTGTCTTTTATACCGATTACCATACCCGCCAAACGCCCCGCTGTACCTGCTTTGAGCTTATCGTCAACCGCTTGAGCAGAGGCTAAAGCTTCCTCCTCGAAAATCTCTAAAAAAGCGTTGAGGTCTTTCTGTTCGTGAATGCGCTTTATATAAGATTGGGTAAGAGATAGGCAAGTAATATCATCAGCCTGTAAGGCTTTTTGAATTGCTCTTAGAGAACGGTAGGTATTCATAGGAATAAAGGATTATTTATCCTCTTTATTATCGTCGTTTAATTCTTTGGTAGCGTCTTTAAATTCCTTCATGCCCTTTCCTAAACCTTTCATTAGTTCGGGTAATTTCTTACCGCCAAAAAGGATTAGTACAATAACAACAATTAGAACGATTTGAGGCCAGCCAATTACTAAAAGAATAGAATTCATAATCAATCTTTGTTTATAGTAGGCGCAAAAGTACAGATTTTTTTACTAGTAGGCTTGAAAAAGCCAAGATGAAGGGTCCATTTTTTCGCTACCCTTCCATATCTGCAGTTCTGTAATGCTCTCTTTGGTGTTTGTTTTGGTAAGCACAGTGCCTATTTTTTCTTTAAGCAGAACCGATTGCCCACGCTTGACAGAAACCTCTAATAAGTTGGAATAAACACTGAAATAATCGCCGTGACTAAGTATAACGGCTTTACCAGCGCCAGGTATATCAATGATTCTAGAAACGGTGCCCTCAAAGACGGCACGAATAAGAGCTCCTTCTTCGGTGGTAATTTTAACGCCATTATTAAAGGTTTCTATGCCTCTAAGAACGGGGTGTGCTTGTACCCCAAAGCGTTCAATAATAACGCCACGCTCTACGGGCCAAGGCAATTTTCCTTTGTTAGAGGTGAAGTTATCGGCAAGTTCTTGTTCTTCTGGTGTTAATGCTAACACATCGCTCTCCTTACTCGCTTTGGCTTTAGCTAAGCGTATTTCCTCCTCAATAATTTTACGTATTTGTTTGTCGAGTTCTTTGGCTAAGCTTTGTTTGGATTGGAGTTCCTTTTTAAGCTGTTTTTCTTTTTTTCTGAGCTTAGATAAAAGGTTTTTTTGCGATGATTGTTCGCTGTCTAATATACCAACCTCTATTTGAGAGGACTCTAGAGATTGCGTCTTTTCATTTTTGGCAACGGTAAGTAACACCTTTTGTCGTTTGAGAGCTAGTAATTCATCACTGAGTTTTTGTTCGACAAGTTTAATTTCTTCAACTTGTTTCTGTCTAAATTGACTGTATTCTTGCAAGTACCTTAAACGTTTAAAGGCTTGATTGTAGCTTTGAGAAGAAAACACAAAAGCCAATCTGTCGTAGGTGTTACGATTGAAATAAGCGTGACGAATCATTAAAGCGTACTCACTTTTTAGGGTGTCCAATAGCTCTTGTTGAGTGACAATAGACTGCTGAGTCTCTTGAATTTGTTGTTTTAGGTTTCCGATTTGAATACTTGCCATCTTAACCTCTAAATCTAGAGCTTGGATAATCTCTTTACGAGACTGAATTTGTTTATTGAGCGTATTTAGGGTAGTAACCGATTGGTTTTTTTCTTTCTTAGCCTTTTGCAATAAGGAGTTTGTCAGCTTTATTTCTTTCTGGATTTTGGCTTTTTTATCTTGCAAAGCCTCCTTATCACCGCTTTGCGAAAAGCCGTTAAAAGAGCATATTGCCAAAAGAAAAAAAACGAAAAGACTACATTGGCGCATAAGACGAAGGTATGGAGAATTTTATTTTTTTCGGTCTATTTACCAGCATTTTAGAATACGAATAAGTGAAATGAAGGTCGTTATTCGGTGTAAGGACTTGCAAATCGGTATTTTGAGGCAACCATTCCTCTTGCACAGCAACAAAACTAGAGTAACTCAGTTTAAGAGATATGCTATCCTGTTGAATGCTATTAATTTCTAAAGGAAGAAATTCTGAATTTAAGCGTAGCGTATAGTTTGCGGTGTCTGAGTCGGCCAACAAAATATAATCTTGTTCGGAGGGTAATAAGCGGAAAGCATTAGGGTTAGAAAAGGAGTGCTTACCTAATAATACATTTTGTATTTCATAAAAAGACAAATGAAGGTTGTAGCGTTTGGTAAGCTCTTTAACATCACCTATAAAGTAGGTGGAGTTCAATCGGTTGATCAGTTTTACGCTATCAGGCGTTAGGTGTATTCTGGCGGCCTCTAGTCCTAAAATGGCTGATACAGAAATCCATATCACACTATCTTGTCGCATTCGTAGTTGAGCCGAGATAGGGTAAGTTTTATCGTTTAACTGGGCTTGGCCTTTGAGTTGGGCGGTAAACCAATCTACTTCAGCCCCTTTTTCTTGAGCATTTTTTAAAATATGGGACACCGACTTGCTAGAGCTGTTTATTAGGCTTTTAGGACCTACACATGCCGAAAGGGTACAGATAATCAATATGCCAAACAGGCTTTTATTCATAGAGTTTTTTATCTGCTATTTTTTGGTCTAAAAATTCCGATTCTGAGCCTAGTTCTTGGGCTGTTTGCCATTGTTGTAGGGCTTCTTCTTTTCTAGAAAGTTGATACAAAATATCGCCATAATGTTCTACTATGGTTGAGCTCGTATTACCACCGCTAGAAATGGCTTTCTCTATCCATACCAAAGCATTTTGATAATCTTTCATCTGATAGAAAACCCAAGCATAGGTGTCTTCATAAGAGGATTGACCGGGCGAAAGCTCAACACAGAGTTTCATCATTTGGGCGGCTTGTTCAAGTTTCTTTTTTCTCAAAGAAAGGTAGTAGCTGTAATTGTTTAGGACATAGGTGTTTTCGGGGAATATTTCTAAGGATTTGTCATAAGCCTCGTCAGATTCTTTGATTTCTTCTTGGGCGTGATAAGCATCGCCTAGGGAGGCATAAAATTGAGCTAACAGGTTGGGGTTATCAATCACCATTAATTTGCCCGTATTCAGTTGGTCAATGGCCGAACTGTATTGTTTGTCTTGCATGTATGCTAGACCTACAAAATAATAGCTAATGGGCTGACTAGGAAAAAGTTCTTGAACACTTTGGCCTAAAGTAATCACTTCCTCATATTCTTTAAGGTCAAAAGAGATAATCATCAGCTGTTGCCATATCGGATAGCGGCTAGGGTCTAGTTCTGCAGCTCGTAAGAAGTTAGTTTTGGCAGCCTCTAAATTATCGTCCCTATAATAATAATCACCAGCAATAGTAAAGGGCTTAGCGTCATTGGGGTGTGTTTCTGAGAGTATATCAATGAGGGTGTATGCCTTAGATAGTAGCGAGGTATCTGTGTCTGTCCAGTCGTAATAGGTCAAGAGCAGACGCATCTTAGCGTCAATTCCTAAGTCCAAAGAACCAAAGGCTTTTTTAGTGTAGTCAAAAGACTTATCCAGTTCTTTGTTGTTGCGGTACAAATCGGAAAGCATAATAAATGCACTCGCATTATCCGATTTCAGTTCCAAGGATTTTTCTAGGGTTTGTATGGCTTTGGCTTGTTTGCCAGACAATAGGTACAACTCTGATAATTCGTTGAGTGCCTCAAGGTTTCTTGGTTCTGCTTCCACCCACTTCTCAACCTCTCTAATCGCCCCTTCTTTATCGCCTATTTCGCTATAAATGCGTTTTTTTTGTTGGAAAAGCATATCATATGGCCCGATATATTTTTCGAGGTCGTCGTACACTTTTATGGCATTTCTAGCTTGGTTATTCAGCAAATAAGCCGATGCCAATTCAAAATGCCAGTCTTCATTTTTAGGGTCTATTTTGAGTAGTTTTTTAAAGCTAGTAATGGCTTTAGTGTATTGTCCGTTTTCTAGGTAAGTAGTCGCTAACAATTGCTGAAACCACTTGTTTTCAGGTTCAAGCTGACAGGCACTTTCAATAAAAAATTGAGCTTGGTCAAGCTGTCCTTTGTTGAAATACAGAATGGCAGACTCGTACATGGGGGTTGGCTCTTTACCGTTCATGCGAATACAGTCGCTAAAGTATTCTAAGGCTTTGTCAGGGTCGCCTAATATTTTATACCTCAGACCATTAAAGAACGCATTTTGATAGTCTTTAGGGTCAACTTTATTGAGGTTTTCCTTGATTATAGGGTCGTTGATAGAATAGAAAGGGTGGTCTTGGGCATGGCTGCTCAGCGACAAAAAAAGGATTGCAATAATAAGATATCTTCTCATAGAGTTAGTTTGTTCCTGTACTACCAAAGCCGCCTTGGCCTCGGTCTGAATCTTCCAAAATTTCCACTTCTTGCCAACGAGCTTGTTCGTGCGATGCCAATACCAATTGGGCTATGCGTTCGCCGTCTTCGATGACAAAAGGTTCGGAAGACAAATTTACTAATAGAACGCCAATTTCACCTCTATAGTCTGCATCAATTGTTCCGGGGCTATTCAAGACCGTTATTCCTTTTTTAAAAGCTAGACCACTACGAGGGCGAACCTGTATTTCATAACCTATGGGTATTTCCACAAACAAGCCTGTTTTTACCAAAGTACGCCCTAAAGGGGCTAAAGTAATGGCTTGGTCTATATTGGCTCTAACGTCCATACCAGCAGAAGCGATGGTTTCGTATTGTGGTAGGGGATGTTTGGATTTGTTGATGACTTTTACTCGCATAGTTTAATCAAAAAGTTGTGGGTTTGAAATTACTCTTTTTTTAGGTTTTTCTAACACATAAACCACCGCAATATAAACGATTAAAAAGAGTGTATTTATGCCCATACCTAAAGACAAATAAATACTTAGAAAATAAAAGCCGAGCATCAGACCGAAGTACAAGCTTATACGCTTTAAAGGATAAGCTATTGGGTAGTGTTTTTGACCTAAGAAGTAAGAACATACCGCCATTAAGAAATAGCAACATAAGGTGGCCCATGCCGAACCCACAAAACCTAAGTATGGTATGAGTGCTAGGTTAAGAACAACCGTTATGGTAGCCCCTAACAAAGACATATAAGCACCATATTGGGTTTTTTCAGTTAGCTTATACCATACCGATAAATTATAGTATAAGCCTAAAAAGAGGTTGGCTAACAACAAAATAGGCACAATGATAGCACCTCTTTGGTCGTGAAAGGAAGAACCAATAAACTGCTTGACTACATCATAATAAATCATCACCGATAAGAAGATAAATGCCGTTACGATACTGAAGTATTTCATGACCTGAGCATAAACCTGTTTAGCGTTGCGTTCTTTTTCTTGAGAAAAGAAAAAAGGCTCGGCAGCAAAACGGAAGGTTTGCACAAAGAGTGTCATGATAATAGATAGCTTATAAAAAGCCGAGTACAGCCCTATTTCCGAAGCGGAAATATCGGCAGGTAAGAGGTATTGTAATAATATACGGTCTATGGTTTCGTTGGTAATACCTGCCAAACCAGCCACCATAAGCGGTAAGGCATACACCATCATTTTACGCCATACCACTTTGTCGAATCGCCAAATGGATTGGCTCATTTCGGGCAGCAACATCAACAGAGTAACTACCGTAGCTACTAGGTTGGCAATAAAAATATATCCTATGCCGATGTCGGGCGAATAAAAACTTTGAATAAAATCAGCGGTAGGCAAATTGTTGGCTATGGCAAACGGACAATAAATGATGAACAATAAGTTGAGTCCAATATTGATAAAGATGTTGAGCAATCGAATTAAAGCAAAACGAGTAGCTTGGTTGTTTTCTCTCAGTTTGGCAAAGGAGATAGACGATAAGGTATCCAAACCAATGATAAAGGCAAAATACTGTATATACTCAGGGTTTTGTCCAAAGGACAAGGCGTTGGCAATGGATTGAGCATTAAAATAAATAAACCCCACAAATAAGGAAGAGCTAATCAGTAGCGAAATGAGGGCTGTACTATATACGACTCTTTTGTTGGATTCTCTTTGAGAGAAACGGAAAAAAGCCGTTTCCATACCATAGCTCAATATGATGAGTAGAAAAGCGGCATAGGCGTACAATAGGGTTACATCGCCATATTCAGAGGTTGTAAAGTAACGGGTATAAAGGGGTACAAGGAGGTAATTTAGCAAGCGTCCTACGATACTGCTAAGGCCGTAAATGGCGGTTTGTCCTAATAATTTCTTGAGTGGGTTCACGCTCTATTTACCAGTAAATTGGGCTTTTCTTTTTTCCATAAAAGCGCTAGTGCCTTCTTTAAAATCCTCAGTAGCAAAACATGCTCCAAAAGATTCTATTTCACTAGCATAACCATTTGTATTACAACCAGCATTGACCGATTTTATTGCATGAGCAATGGCAACGCTAGAGTTTTTACAAATGCTAGAGGCAATTTTTTCACAAAAAGTTATGAGTTCTTCTGGCTCACACAAGTGATTGACTAAACCCCAAGAAAGGGCTTCTTCAGCCTTAAGCATACCAGCAGTAGTTATCATTTCTAAGGCTTTGCCTTTGCCCACCAATTCACGCAAACGCTGAGTACCGCCATAACCCGGAATAACACCCAATGACACTTCAGGCAAACCCATCTTGGCAGTAGTAGAAGCTACTCGAATATGACAAGCCATAGCCAACTCTAAACCTCCACCTAGGGCAAAACCATTAATGGCTGCTATGCTGGGTGTAGATAAGTTATCCAATAAGTCAAATAGTAAGCGCTGACCGTCAGTCGCTAGTTGCGCGCCCTCTTGAGCATTAAAATGAGCAAACTCTTTGATATCGGCACCCGCTACAAAAGCCTTAGTGCCTGAACCCGTTAGAAGGATACATTGGACTGAGGTATCCGCATCTGCTTGAATAATTGCATGGTTTAACTCCTCAATAGTGGCTTTGTTAAGGGCGTTCAGTTGATTGGGGCGGTTGATGGTAAGGTATGCCACACCATCTCGGTGCTCGGATAAAATGTAGTGATAGGCCATAATATGTACTTTATTTGGACAAAGATAGTTTTTTCCAAAAGCCTAAAACATAAACAGACTTTCTTATTCAACGCTATTCTGAACGCGGCGAAGAATGGTATGAGTGTTGATGACTACCATCACTTGCGTATTTTAATGACCTTTTCGGAGCTCAACTCCTGACCATCGTCATTAAAGGCTTTGAGGATATAGATACCTATGGGTAAGTCTCCCAATAGTATGCTGTTTTTATTGCCTGATAACACCTCTTGCTCGTGGTGTAGCTTACCCATAACATCGTAAATGCCTATACGACTACCGTTGGTTTCTATGTGCAAAGCCTCAGTAAAGGGATTAGGATAAGCTTTGGACTGAGTGCTGAGTGTAGCCGAAGAAGAAGACACCTCTGACAACACAAAATTGTCCACAAAACAAGCAAAACGGCGGTACTCCTCACAGACAGGCACATTCATTTGACAATAGATGTAACCGTGGGCGTGGCTAGGTTGAAAAGTGAAAGACTGATAAGTCCACTCCTCCTCTGAAGGAGGTAGGATACTAGTATGGTACTCTTGAGCTGTACTCCC
>JADHMO010000014.1 GCA_016779995.1 Flavobacteriales bacterium | reverse complement strand
TTTCTCCAGCAGGTAAAACAACATTCAAACCACTAGTAAACAGTTCTCCATTGACATACCAATCATAAGTATAAGAAGGGTTAGGATTAGATACAGAAAGTGATGCTGCAGTATCTCCGTAACATAAAATATTGTTTGTAATAGAACCCGTTGTAGTATTGATAGAGGATGTCACAGGGCTACCCGCAATAATTTCAACAGGTAATGGCAAACCACTACCACTTAGAGTACCTGAACACCCATGTTCGTCTTCAATTAGAATTTGATAAAAACCAGCGCAAAGACCAGAGTCAATCACTAGACTATCAGAATAATGCTCTGAAATCAGATTTCCGTCTAAGTCTAATGTTGAAAAGGTGTAAATCCCTGTACCTCCAAATGCTGTATATTTCAAGACACCATCACAACTAGAAATTTGCCCAGAACAACTTTCATTATTAAGTTTTGTAACTGTATATAGTAATTCATTAGGTTGAAACACATCAACCTGAGCAGTCTTAGTACAACCATTGACATCAGTTACTAAGACACTAGTTACACCTTCCGATAGGCTTAATAGAGTGTTAGTATTGGAGGCCGATAATACTTGAGTAACTCCATCTGTAGTATTCCACTGATAATCATAAGGAGCAAATCCACCTGAATTCATAACAGTAGCAGAACCACTTCCATCAGAAAAGCAGTTTAACGAATCTGACGTCAATTGGAGTGTAAATGTTTCTTGCAATGGAATTTCAATATTCAAAGTATCCTTACATGCGTTATCATCTTCAACGATTACTGAATAGCTACCAGACGTTTTATTTGTTAAAACTGCATCGGTCTCACCAGTATTCCACAAAAATGAATATGAGCTATTGGTATTTAAGAAACCTCCGGAAGCAACAACTGATACTTCTCCTGTAGGTATATTAAGACAGTAAGCAGAAACCAAATGGCTGGTATCAACGACTAGAGGGTCAGGCTGATGAATAAAGGTTAATACTGAAGATTGGCAAGAATTATTATCAGTAACTGTTAACACATATGGCTCGTCAGTGCTTGGCAAAGCAAATACATCTTGGACAAAATTGAAAGAATTTCCACTTAAGCTCCAATCATAATTATATGGTTCTGTTCCACCTGTTGCAGTTGATGAAATTGCTCCGTCAGAACCACCATAACATTTTACATCAGTCGTTATAAGTTGTAACTTTAATGGTTTAGGCTGACTTATCTCTATTGTATCTATTACAAAACACCCTAATTCATCTTCTACTTTTACCCAATATTCTCCATAGGATTGATTTACAATTGTTGTATTTGAACCTCCTGTGGACCAATTATAAATCAAAGAACCTGTACCACCTGAACTAGAAACTGTTGCACTTCCATCTGAGCCATTGTAACAAGATATAGATACTGAACTAATATTATTTATAATCTGAGAGTTTTCATTAATTGTAACGGAATCAGTGACAATACATCCTCTTGCATCTGTCACATCAACATGATAAACACCTTGAGGTAATTGATCAGCAATATCTGTGACATGCCCACTGCTCCATTGATAAGAGTAAGGTGGTGTGCCACCATTAGCTATAATTTGAGCAGTGCCTGTAGATTCTCCAAAACAGCTGATACTAACACTTCCCATTTCAATTGTTAAAGGGGACGGTGATTGTTCTAATTCAAAGCTTGTAGATACCATACAGTCATTTACATCGGAAATTTCCAAATCATACACTCCAGCACTTAAATCATAAAGGAAAGATGAACTAATATTACCTTGATTTGTCCACTTTAAGTTATATGGTGGTGTTCCACCTCCTGTAACGACTACATGTATTTGTCCATCAGTACCCCCAAAACAAGTGATGTCCTCCGTTTCAGCAGAGAAGGTAATAGGGTTTACTTGTTCAACTGAAACTTCATCTGTTCCTTGACATCCGTTATCATCTTCAACAACTAAGTAATACCCACCAACAGGAACTTGAACGGATTCGGTTGTTCCTACCAATTCATCTGTTCCTGATCGAAACCAATTGTATTGATAAGATGAGTTTTCAATGTTACCTCCCGAAATTGAAGAAACTGAAACAATTGCTGAACTATCTCCATAACATAAAACATCAGTAGCAGTTGTTAAAACATTTATTTCAGGAGCTGCAGAAGAAACTATGGCTATAGAATCCGTTAAACAACCGTTACCATCTCTAACTGATATATTATACGAACCGAATTCTAAATTATCGAACTCGTTATAACTATGATATGTAGCCCCTCCGTCAATGGAATAAGTTATTGGCGCAACAGTATTATTATTGGCAAATAAAACAATTGACCCATCCTGATATCCATTACAACTTACTGGAGAAGAATAAGTTTCTATCTCAAAACCTTCTTGATAATCTATATATAAAAATTGAGAGTCAGAGGGGCATGCATTTACTCCTTCAACTACATATTTATATGTACCAACTTGAGCAGTTAGTGGATCAAAAATATCAATGACACTATCATTATTTGGATTATACCATACTCCTCCTGTTTGTGGAATTCCATTAAGCTCATTGAACATACTAAAGGAAGGGTCACCAGAACAAACTAGCTTATATCCTTCTACTCCAGCATCAGGTAATCTATTAATGTTTAAACTTATAAATGATGTGTCGTTACATAAGTCATTAACACCGTATGTTATGTAAGAATAATTACCTGTTGAGCTTTCTACTAAATCTTGCTCATTTGAAACAATTACATTATTTTCAAACCAACTACCGTTATCTTCATAGTCATCACCTAAATAATTAAATAAATTTACTGTTTCTAGACCATCTGTTATGTCGCATAAAAAAATTGTACTGTCTTCAGTAGCAACATCCACCAAACCTGCATTTGATGGTGCTGAGGTTTGAACGAGTACGGAGTCTACGTTATTAATGGTTTCTCCTGTACAAACATCAACTACAGAAATATAATAATAAACAGCACCGGTATCAGGAGTTACATTTAGCGTTAAAGAATCGCTTAAAATATTTCCATACTGATCCGACCATACTACTGTACCTGTTGCAATAGGGCTGTAATCAATTGAATTTATGGTATAATCTGTAAAGTCGGCATTAGGGATAAATTCCCAACCCTCATCATCAGCTGTCCAGTTTAATGGAAAATTTCTAGGCTGAAGTAAAACAGGATCAACAACTATTTCAAATAGTGTACTGTTTTCATTCACTATTCCTTGAATTGCTGCTCCACCGTTCCAGACTGGGCATAATAGCTTATCGTCTATATGCATTTCAATTTTATTAGACCCTTCAAACATAAGAGCATATTGACCAATAATAAGGTCGTTACACTGATATAGAGGCATATTACACCAAACCACATAAAATACTCTGTTAGGAGCTGCACCATAAGTACCATATACTACACTACCCCCTACACTTGGGTCAATATCGTGCCAAGGAGCCATAATTGCATTTTCAGGTAATTGTCCCGCATCTGGAATTGCATTGTCTATTACCCAAGGAGAATAAACACCTGCTTGAGCCAAATCAAACGTGATATAGCCATTAGCTGATAAAACACATTGATTGTATGTATTACCATAAAAAGTAAAATCAAACCCCATATCAATAATACCAGAATGGATATCATCAGTATTAATAAATGATGGACTAATATTTGCCCCTGATGCTACAAGTGTGATATTTTCACCAGAACAAAGTACTGTATCAGTAGATGTGATAAACTGCGATTTAACATCAATGAAAGCAAATAAAAAAGCAAGTAGTAGTAAGTAATACCTCATAAATATGAATTATAAAATTAAATTCCTAATGAATATTTTACCTGTAAATAGTAACCGATCCTTTTTCATTATATGGAGTTCCGTCTTCTCCAGTAGCATTTAATACATAAAAATAAACTCCTTCTGGAACTTCTAAACCATTCATTGAAACGCCATTCCATGTATCTGATGGACTATTCATTTCATAAATTTTATCGCCCCATCTGTTATAGAAAATAGCATTTAAATCCGAAATTCCATAATTTTCAAATGAAAAATTATCATTGATATTATCACCATTTGGTGAGAATGCATTAAACTCAACAATTCCCTGAACAGAAACAACTAGAGAAATTGTATCGACGCAAATACCATCTGTAACCTCGAGAACAACCTCGTGATCGCCTATTTCGGTAAATGTATACTGATAAGAATTTGTAGCAAATCCCTCATAAAAATTTGATGTTGTATTGTTACCATTAACCCACCATTGATTCAGCGTAACATCTGAGTTTTGACTAACATCAATAAATTCAACAGTAAAGGGTGCAGGTTTTGACACTATAGAATAAGGCCCATTAGCACCCGGTGTATTGATTACCCAATCAGCAATAACCTTTGCTGGATCTAATAGAGTGTGACTAGCTGTAACCTCACAATCGTTTTCGTCGGTTACAGTGACAGAAATTAAACCAGAACTAAGAAAACCAACATCTTCAGAATTTTCGCCGTTTGACCAATCAAAGGTGTATGGCATAGTTCCTCCAGTAACTGTTAAATCAATACTTCCATCAGAGGAACCAAAACAACTTGGATTAGTTACTGCAAGAATAGGATTAGAAAGTGGAGCAGGCGAAGTTACCGTTTCATTTATTGTTTTAGTACAATTATTAGCATCTTCAACTCCAACAACATAATTACCTGCTGGTAAATTGGCAAAAACACCACTATTATTGTTAGAAGTAGAAGCTCCTGTTAGTGTATAATTTGCATAAGGCTGAGTACCACCATTAGCTACGACAGTTATTTCTCCTGAATTATCTCCATCACAATCAACACCTGATAAAGAAACTAAGTCAATAGTTAAAGGAGAAGGCTCTGAAAGAATTACATTAGATACTATTGAAGTACAACCATTATCATCTTCAACATAAACCGAATAATTTCCTCCAGAAAGACCGTTAAATACTCCTGATCCGTTGCTATTAGATGCTGATATATAATAGGTGTCATAAGGAGTTGTCCCACCAGAAGCAACTATTGTAATATTACCATTTGGCGCACCGTTTGAATTATGACAATCTGGATTTGATGTACTTATGTTAGCTATTACAGGAGAAGGGTTAGCTAACTCAATTGTAAATACTGTATCACAACCGTATCTATCTACCACTTCAAGATAATAAGTCCCTGCTTCTTGGTTGGCGATATTATAATCAAGTGATCCATTTTCATTTATTAAACCAAGTCCATTTAAATTATTTGGAAACCAAGTGTGATTATAATCCTCTAGCTGATTATTATTTAAAAATGGAGTGGCTCCAGTAACTGAAATTGATATTGAACCATCATTATCATCTAAGCAAGATGGGTTTGTGCTTAAGTTATTTAGAGTGAATGGATTTCTTTCAACAATTGTGACTGGAATAGACGTTGCTTTACAAAGACCAAGCAGATAAGACGCCGTAACTTGAATGTTTCCTGCTGGGAGTGTATTGGAAGATGGACCTTCATCGATAACCACAGTCGAACCTTCAATGTGCCATGAATAATCAAACGTAGGGTTTGAATTTAAAACTGATGCCATTGCATTACTTGAACCATAACAATTAATTGTATCTGTTAAAAATAATTCGTTAGTATTTATTGCAGCAGTGACTTCAACACCATTATCTATAAAGAATGGGTTAGAATGTAAAGACGTTAAGTCAAAAATACCTTCACAACCCGAAGCATCAGTAATCTGAATTTCCCAATTGCTAGAGGTCAATCCGCCAATAGTTAAAGAGTTTAGAGTTTGGGCATTATTGCCAATCATCGTATTCATATCAGTCCAACTTACGTCATAAGGGGGGACTCCACCTACGACTTCAACAACTACAGAACCATCGTCTGAAGATGCTGTAGGACTGAAGCAAGACTGATTTACTAAGTCAGTAACTTGAAAATCTACTCGAGTAGGACCATCGACTGTAAGTGTATAAACCCCTTCACAACCAAACTCATCCGTTACAGTTACTGAATAATTACCTTGTTGTAATTCATCAACATCAGGTAAGTTATTACCAGTTGCTGCTCCACCATTCCACTCATAATAGAAATCGCAACTGTTGTCTACATCACCACAACCACCTTCCATAGAAATAGAAACTGTTCCGTCATTATATCCAAAACAACTAGCTGGTGTGGAATAAGTGTACTCTTGCCAAGTAGCAACTAAATCAATTTCAACTGTAATTTGATCAGCACATAATCGACTATCCACAACAGTTACATCATAAAATCCAGAATTCATATTCTCTATAGAACTATATAATACATCTTCATCTGTTTGACCCAACACTGACCATACGAAATTATAATTGTCATTAGCATTAGGAGTACCACCAGAAGCTGAAACTTGAGCCCATCCTGTATTATAACCCAGCAAGTTATTGTTACAATAAGCAGGTTTTGTCGGTTGAGTCAAGAACAATTCTAATTTTGATGGTTCTATCAAATAAATTTCAGACTCAGATTGACATCCATTATCATCTGTGACAGTGATTTTATATGGGTCTGAGTAAGACTGATAATTTGGGTTTAGAGCTATGTCATCAGCTCCAACGCTATAAGGAAGGTTTGAAAGTGTTTGAAGATGATATGGCGCATCGTCAACCCAAGGATAATTAGGGTGACTCCAAACAAATGAATAATCACCAGTACCTCCGTAAACATTAGCTGAAAGCTCACCATCTGAAAGACCATAACAACTAATTTGATCAGAGATAAAAGCATCTACAATTAGTTGGTTGGGTTGACTTATTTTTACACTAAAATCTTTAGAACAACCTACACTATCTGTAACGACTACAGTGTATGTACCAATTGGCAAATCATCAATAGATTGTTGTGTGCCGAATGCACCCCAATTGTATGTGTATGGGGCTATACCACCTGAAGGGTGTGCCATCGCCGTTCCATCAGTACCGTTGTAGCAAGAAGTAGAGTCTGAAGTAAATGAATTGGAAATTGAATCGTTAGAAATGATTATAATCGAATCTATTTCTGGAATTGTACAAATCGCATCTAAAACAGAGACATAATATTTACCTTCACAAATATCTGAAAGAGTTGAAGTGAAATTATTTAGGACACTATTATTGACGTTGTTATTAATTGGGTTCATCAAAGAATCCATCCACTGAACAGTATATGACCCATCATTTTCTGGAGTACCGTTAATTACTTCAAGTTGAAGTTCTCCATTACAATCACCGTAGCAAGGAATTCCAACACCATTAACTTCCCCATTGACTATTAGGCCAAGATCTGCTCTTTCTGTTTGCACAAAAATGGTAATATCATCTTGAATAGTACAATATTCATTGATAGCTAAAATAGAAATTGTAGTGTCTTGATTGATAACAAGAGACACACTATCTAATGCAGAACCTGTGCTCCAAGCAAATGAGTTATACCAAGTTGTATCGGCATGAATGGTTGTTAACTCGCCAGAACAAACCGTATAATCTTCAGGTAATTCAAAATCACAATCTGCAATCAAACGAAAATCATCTAGTCCAAAACCCTGCAAAGGAAGAAGATTGTTTGTAAATTGATTATCCAATGTATTACTGAAAACAAAAGCAAATCGAACATTTGGTAAGTTATCAAGGGTATTACCCATATCAATGTAAGATTGTTGCCAAGTAGTGTCAGCAGATAATGGACCATCTATGAGCGTCCATGTTGTTCCAAAATCAAGAGAATAGTAAACTTCTGTACCAAACTCTGTTTCGGACCAAATACTGTACCACCAATAAGACACATCAACACCTTCAAATCCAATGGTGCTGTAATCAGGTGTCATAGCACAAATCAACTCTGGTATGTCGTTAATGACTTGATCTATGTAGGTAGAGTTTAAAACAGCAGGCAGACCACCATTTCCATTGATTGCATCAAAAGCTGCTGTATGCAAGTAATTACTATTTGGTTGATATCCTTGATCTGCTGTATTTGGAATTGGAATAACAGCAAAATCATAAAACACATTTCCTCCTTCGTAAACATCATTTACAATGAATGTGTTGTGAACAGAACTAACGGTTCCTAAAAATGGCACAATTTCATTTAAGGTCCAATCCATTGTTGCTGGATTTTCAAAATCTTGACTTATGAAAACCTGCTGAGCCTTACTAGATGAGGATAGTAACAAAAGAAAGCAAAATAAAGCTTTCGTGTAAATTTTAATGTTTTTCATTTTTAATGCTTATTAACAAAGTAAATTTACTCATATACATAAGAATTTACAAAAATATCATTTATATCTTACAAAACAGCCAAAGATAACATTAATAGTACTATTAAAACAAATTAGCTAAACTCTACTTCAACAAAGTTGTTAACACTCTAGAAAAACAAGCTTATTGAACCTTTTTTTTCATATAATTGACCGTCTTGACCTGTTGCATTCATGTAATAATAATACACTCCTTGTGTTAAATTATCGCCATCAAAGCTTAAACCATTCCACTTGAAATTGGGGTCAGTCCAGCTATAAACTAAAGAACCCCATCTGTTGAAAATTTTTACGCTAAATTCAGAAATAGCATTATTTTCTTCAAAAGAAAAACTGTCATTTATACCATCTCCATTTGGGCTAAAAGCATTGAACATTTCTTCCCAATCATTGATAGATAAATCAAAACCTTGCACCTCAATTACAACTGTTTTTTCATCGACACACTCATGTTCATCAGTCAATTGTAAACTTAGGTTGTATGTGCCAACAGATTCGTACTCATGGATTGGATTATAATCACTAGCACTTTCACCATCGTCAAAAGTCCATTGATAAAAACCTTCACTGCTATTATTTGTAAGCTGAATAGTCAAGGGCACATCACCAATGACTTTATCAACACTAAAATCCACAACCAAGGACACACTATCTCTTAATTGACAACCTTTACTGTCTATAACCTCAAAGTCATATAATTGAGAAGGATTAAAACTAAGTAAAGAATCGTTTGAAAAAATGGCATTTGTAAGATCTCTCCAATAGTACATATAAGGCTTTACTCCTCCATTTACTTCAGCAATTAAATCATTAGACTCACATCTCAAATTTAAAGTTAGTAAAGAAGGTTCTTTCAACTTTATTTCAACAGTATCGCTACACATATTAGCATCTAAAAGTATGAGCTGATAAGTTCCAGCTAATAAGCCCGAAAAACTATCACCGTTAACAGCCACTGCGCCATTACTTAAATAAACAGTGTAGGGCTGAGCAGCATTCAAAACACTCAGACCTATAGCACCAGTATTATCTCCATTACAATTGATGTGAGTAGTATCAGCGATTTCTAGACTACATTGTGCAAATGAAAAACTTGCTAATAAAGTGAAAAATAATAATGGAATTTTTTTCATAAATCAATGCACTAAATTAATCAAATTTTATCGCTAAACAATATGTTGAAAAATGATTTGAGTAATTGACAAATAAATTACATAATAGAATTAATTTTGAAGACAATTTCATACCCAAATACTTTTCATTTTGAGTGATTTTTTAAACGAATTAAACCCATCCCAAAAACAAGCCGTTCAGCACACAGAAGGGCCTCTTATGGTTATTGCTGGCGCAGGTTCTGGCAAGACTAGAGTACTGACTTACAGAATTGCTAACCTAATTAGCAAGGGTATTGACCCCTTCAACATTCTTGCTCTTACGTTTACCAATAAAGCCGCTAAAGAAATGAGAGAGAGGATAAATCAACTTATTGGTAGTGAAGCGCAAAATCTGTGGATGGGAACTTTTCACTCCATTTTTTCTAAAATCTTAAGGTTTGAATCTGATAAGTTGAATTATCCCCAAAATTTTACAATATATGACTCGGCGGACTCTAAGAATCTCATCAAAAGTATTGTCAAAGAACTCAATATAGACAAAGACATATACAAACCTAATGTAATTTTAGGGCGCATCAGCTCACTTAAAAACAACCTCATTTCTTACAAAGCCTATATGAGCGACTCTTCATTACAGGCTGAAGACGCAAGTAGAAAGCTAAACGAAATGGCTATGGTTTACAGAACCTATCAGAATAGACTTTTCACTTCTGGCTCAATGGACTTTGACGACCTGTTATTTAATACACATATATTGTTAAGAGATTTTCCTGAAACGCTTAACAAATACCAAAACAAATTCAAATACATTCTTGTTGACGAGTATCAAGATACCAATCAAGTTCAATACATGATTGTAAAACGTCTTGCTGCAATGAATGAAAACATCTGTGTGGTAGGCGATGATGCACAGAGTATTTATGCTTTTAGAGGTGCAAACATTCAAAATATTTTGAATTTTAAAAATGACTACCCTGATTTTCGCACTGTAAAACTAGAACAAAACTACCGCTCTACACAAACTATTGTTAATGCCGCCAATAGTGTCATTAAACACAATAAAAATCAGATTAAGAAAACCGTGTTTAGCAAAAATGGTGTCGGCGATATCATAAAAGTTTGTAAAACAATGAGCGATAATGAAGAAGGGCAAATCGTAGGGCAATCTATATTTGAAACACAGATGAACAATCAATGTTTCTTTAATGAGTTTGCTATACTTTACAGAACAAATGCCCAGTCTAGGTCTTTGGAAGAATCGCT
This sequence comes from Flavobacteriales bacterium, assembly GCA_016779995.1. Taxonomy (NCBI): domain Bacteria; kingdom Pseudomonadati; phylum Bacteroidota; class Flavobacteriia; order Flavobacteriales; species Flavobacteriales bacterium. The sequence goes on along the minus strand of JADHMO010000014.1, from coordinate 23,775 downwards.
GAGACGCAGAAATATTCCTTATAAAATCTACGGAGGCTTATCATTCTACCAACGTAAAGAGGTAAAGGATTTACTAGCCTATTTTAGACTAATCATAAATCCAAACGATGAAGAATCTTTAAAAAGAATAATCAATTACCCAGCGCGTGGAATTGGGACAACAACTATTCAAAAACTTATAGTCTGTTCACGAACAAATAAAGTCAGTATTTGGGAATGTATAGAAAACCCGTTTTACCACCCTAGAATTGGGGTTAACAATGGAACTTTACAAAAACTGAAGGCTTTTGCTCTTATGATGAACAGCTTTAAGGTTCAACTTCAAGAAGATGCTTTTATACTAGCAGAATCTATAGCCAAGTCCAGCACATTGCTAAAGGAGCTAGACAAAGACAAGACACCAGAAGGCGTAAGTCGTTATGAAAATGTACAAGAACTTTTAAATGCCATCAAGGAATTTGTTGAGAAAAATAAAAAAGTAGGTGAACCCCATACTTTAGATTACTTCATGCAAGATGTGGCACTCATTACCGACCAAGATAATGATGACAAAGATAATTTCAATAAAGTCACAATGATGACAATTCATGCTGCCAAAGGATTAGAGTTTCCATACGTTTATATCGTTGGTTTAGAAGAAAATCTATTCCCCTCACAATTAGCAGTACATTCTAGGGAAGAATTGGAAGAAGAAAGAAGATTGTTCTACGTGGCATTAACTAGAGCTAAGAAAAAAATTCAGCTTTCTTACGCTACAAGCCGATGGAGATGGGGTCAATTAACAGATTGTGAGCCTAGTCGTTTTTTACAAGAAATTGATGAAGAATTTTTGGATTGGCAATTCCAAACTAAGAGGAATTACCACCAAACCAAATCCAATGTAATACCATTTAGAGACAATACCAAAAACCCTTTTGTTAAAGCAAACAGCCCAAAAACAAAATTTATACCTAAACAAGCTCCTAGTCATCTTACAAAAGCTAATGCGGCTATGAGCAAAGTTGGTAGTGAAAACTCTAAAAACCAACAACTACAAGCGGGCATGCGTGTTAATCATGAACGCTTTGGACAAGGCAAAATTTTACAGATTGAAGGACTATCAGACAACAAAAAAGCCATTATTTTCTTCGATGGCTTAGGACAAAAAACATTACTTCTTAAATTTGCTAAATTAGATGTAATAGCCTAATTAGATTTGTAAAAAAAGCGTACATTCGAACATTATTATTTTACCTTATATATATGGAATTAGAATATAACACTTCTAGAAATAGATTAGTCATTTCAGAATATGGCAGACATATTCAAAAATTGGTAGAACATGCCATGACTTTAAAAAATAGAGACGAAAGACAAAAAATGGCTAACGGCATTATTGATATTATGGGAGAATTAAACCCACAATTAAGAGATGTTGTAGATTTCAAACATAAATTATGGGATCACTTATTTTACATTTCAAACTTTGAACTTGATGTGGATTCACCTTACGAAAAACCAGTCATAGAAAAACTATTCGAAAAACCAGAACCACTAAATTATCCTAACAGTAAAATCAAGTACAATCATTATGGAAAAGTTATTGAACTAATGATTGATGAAGCTGTAAAAATGGAAGACCAAGAGCTAAAGAGTAAACTCGTCATTGCTATAGCTAATCAAATGAAAAAATCTTACGTAAATTGGAATTTAGATACTGTTGAAGATGAGGTCATTTTAAATCAATTGTCAAAACTTTCAAAAAATAAGCTTAGTATACCTGAAGGAACAGAGCTTTCAAAGTTTGCTCCAAATCCAAAACAACAAAACCCTCAAGCTAAGAAGAAAAAGAAAAACAACAGAAATAATAAAAACCAACACAGAAACTAAATGAGTTCATTTATAATTGAAGGTGGAAGAAAATTAAGTGGCGAAATTGAGCCACAAGGAGCAAAAAATGAAGCTTTACAGATACTATGCGCAGTTCTTCTATCACCAGAAAAAATAACAATAAACAACCTTCCTGATATAGTAGATATTAATATCTTGATTGATTTATTATCTGATTTAGGTGTTAAAATTCAAAAATTAAGTCCAAGCAGCTATACTTTCCAATCTGACGAAATTAATTTAGACTACTTAACATCCGACGAGTTCAAAACTAAAGGTACAAGAATCAGAGGTTCTATTATGATTGTAGGACCATTGTTAGCACGTTTTGGAAAGGGTTATATTCCTAAGCCAGGTGGTGACAAAATAGGTAGACGAAGACTAGACACTCACTTTATAGGTTTTGAAAAACTAGGAGCTATTTTTACCTACGACTCAAAAGAGAGTTTCTACAGAGTAACAACAGACGGGCTAAAGGGAACGTACATGCTCCTTGACGAAGCATCAGTAACTGGAACTGCTAATATTGTTATGACTGCTGTAATGGCAGAAGGAACTACAACAATATATAACGCCGCTTGCGAACCATATCTCCAACAATTGTGCAAAATGCTAAATAGTATGGGCGCGAAGATTACTGGAATAGGCTCTAACTTACTTACCATTGAGGGAGTAGATTACCTTGGTGGATGTGAGCATACAGTCCTTCCTGATATGATAGAAATTGGCTCATTCATTGGCTTAGCCGCAATGACGCAATCTGAAATAACTATCAAAAACGTAAAATACGATGAGCTAGGAGTTATACCAAATGTCTTTAAAAAACTTGGTATTAAGCTCGAAAGACGTGGGGATGATATTTTTGTACCATCACAAGAAAGTTACGAAATTGAAAACTTTATCGATGGTTCTATACTAACCATTTCTGATGCCCCCTGGCCAGGCTTCACTCCTGATCTTTTGAGCATTGTTTTAGTTGTAGCAACACAAGCCAAAGGTAGTGTACTTATTCATCAAAAAATGTTTGAAAGTAGGTTGTTCTTTACGGATAAACTCATCGATATGGGTGCGCAAATTATTCTTTGCGACCCACACAGAGCATCGGTCATAGGGCTTGACAGAAAATCACCCCTTAGAGCTACTCGTATGACATCACCAGATATCAGAGCAGGTGTTTCGCTTCTAATAGCTGCATTATCGGCAGAAGGCACAAGTACCATTGATAACATTAATCAAATTGACCGAGGGTATCAAAATATTGATGAAAGATTAAATAAGCTAGGAGCTAATATTAAACGTGTAAACTAATACAATGAAATCATTTAAAATTTATTTAATCTTAGCCTTTCTAATTTCAAGTTTTAATCTTGATGCTCAATCATTAAATATAGGTGACAAAGCACCAGAATTAGCATTCAAAAACCCTAAAGAAGAAGTGTTGAAATTATCTTCTTTAAAAGGAAAGTATGTCATTATTGATTTTTGGGCTTCGTGGTGTGGACCTTGCAGAAGAGAAAATCCAAATCTAGTAAAGACCTACAACAAATTCAAAAATCAAAAATTTGAAAACGGAAATGGTCTTGAAGTGTATAGCGTTTCTTTGGATAAGAAATTTAGTAGTTGGCTTAAAGCGATGACTAAGGACAAACTGTTTTGGGAATACCACGTCAGTGACCTCAAGGGCTGGCAGTCTGACGGCGCTGCTATATATGGAGTTCGCTCAATTCCTCAAACTTTCATAATTGATGGAGGTGGTGTTATTATTGCTAAAAATTTGAAAGGAGAAGAATTAAACAACTTCTTGAATTCCAAAAAAATTAACTAACCCAAACTTTCGGCTTTAAAAAAAGTATATTTTCTGACAAAATGTCTAACATTTAGCTATTGGCACTTTTTTTGTCATAGATAAGTAGTAAAGATTAATTTTTATTTTAAAGATGGCAAAGAAAAAGAAAGAAACGAAAAAAGAAGAAAAAGCCAAAGAAGTAAAGCAAGAACTGACTATAGAAGAAAAATTTGCTGAACTTAACGATAAACATTTGCGACTTTTTGCAGAGTTTGAAAATTTTAAAAAGAGAACCGCTAAAGAACGTATGGACTTATACAAGACCGCCGGCGAAAGTGTTCTAACAGCATTACTGCCAGTCCTTGATGATTTTGAGCGTTCAATAAAAGCCAATCAAAAACAAGAAGACGAAGGTGTTGTTTTGATTTACAACAAACTAAAAAATATTCTTGAAACAAAAGGTCTAAAAGCTATGGAAGAACCCATAGGACAAGAACTTAATACAGACTATCACGAAGCTATTACTAATATACCTGCCCCATCAGATGATATGAAAGGCAAAATAATTGATGTAGTAGAAAAAGGATATTTTTTAAATGAAAAGGTAATTCGCTATGCCAAAGTGGTTGTAGCTAATAGCTAAATAAGATGAGTAAAAGAGATTATTACGAAGTACTTGGCGTAAGCAAATCGGCTAGTGAAAGTGAAATTAAAAAAGCCTATCGCAAGATGGCAATCAAATATCACCCTGATAAAAATCCAGACAATAAAGAAGCTGAAGAAAAATTTAAAGAAGCTGCTGAAGCCTATGATGTCTTAAGTAATCCAGACAAAAAACAACGTTACGACCAATTTGGACACGCTGGCATGGGCAACAGAGGTGGCTTTGGCGGAGGTGGCGGCATGAATATGGACGACATCTTTTCTCAATTTGGCGATATCTTTGGTGGTGGAGGTGGATTCGAAAGCTTCTTTGGTGGTGGCGGACGAAGTGGAGCTAGAAGACACAAAGGCTCGAACCTAAGAATTAAACTTAAACTCAATTTAGAAGAAGTCGCCAAGGGAGTTGACAAAAAAATAAAGGTTAAAAAATTAGTACAAGCCGAAGGTGTAACTTACAACAGTTGTAGCCAATGCCGAGGTACTGGACAAGTCACTAGAATAACCAACACCATACTTGGACAAATGCAAACTGCTCAAGCGTGTCCTGCCTGTCAAGGGATGGGGAAAACCATCGACAAAAGACCTAGTGGCACAGACGCCAACGGCATGCTTCAAAAAGAAGAAGTCGTAAGCATAAATATACCTGCTGGAGTAGAAGATGGTATGCAATTAAAAGTAAGCGGCAAAGGAAATGCAGCACCATTTGACGGATATTCGGGAGACTTAATCGTACTGATAGAAGTAGAAGCACACCAAGAACTGAAAAGAGAAAATAACAACCTTCATTACGATTGTTACATAAGCCTTGTTGACGCAGTACTTGGCAATGATGTTGTAATACCTACTATTTCAGGAAAAGCTAAAATAAAAATTGAGTCTGGCACACAAAGTGGTAAAATCTTAAGACTTAAAAATAAAGGTTTACCATCGTTAAATGGCTATGGAAAAGGTGATTTACTTGTTCACATCAACGTTTGGACCCCTCAAAACTTAACTAAAGAAGAACAAAAAATATTCAACTCTTTTAAAGATTCAAAAAGTTTTACCCCAAACCCAACAGCCTCTGACAAGTCATTCTTTGAAAGAGTAAAAGATATGTTCAACTAAAACAATTGGAACAACATGGCGTTAAAGGTAACAATGGCAAGAGTTTTAATCTTAATTTGTTTTCTGTTTAGCGCAAAAATCTTTGCTCAGCAAACAGTATCTCTATCTATCGGACAGTCCATAAAAGTACCTTTAATGGGGTACAATTCTGACATGTCTAACACGCCAAAGTGGAGTAATACAGAATTTAGTCAAGCTATAAAAGAATTACATACCTCAACCCTCAGATATCCCGGAGGAAGTAACAGCTTATATTGGGATTGGAAAACAGGTTGGACCTTGTCCTATCAAGAACTTGTACCAATACTACAAAAACAAAACTTCTCTTTCAATAGTAAATACATCACCGATGCAAAGCAGTTAAAGGAATTAACCCAACAAAACAGAAAAAGCAATTCATTTTGGAGGCAACTGTATCGTTACAATAAAAAAACTCCTAAATACAATACCATTAGCGAGTTTTCTAAAGGGTTAAAAGCAACACAATCCAAAGGAGTCTTTACGCTAAACGTCATTAGTAGCCATCTAGATAAAGAACTAGGCATGTTAAAAGCTATTGAGCAAAATGGTACACAACCTAAATTTGTTGAACTCGGAAATGAAGTATACGCTGAAAACTTATTGACTAAACACATTTACCCTACTGTCGATAACTACATAGATACATGTATAAAATGGTCAGAAGCTATTTGGCAAGAATTTCCTGATGTGCATATCGGTGTTGTAGGTGGTGATAAAAATAGAAGAACAAGAGAATGGAACAAAAAGCTATCCTTAGCCTTACAGAATAAATTTAAAGACAAAGAATCTCAAATTCACTTTATTCTACATTATTACAGTCATTTTAAACATCCTGAATACGATTTCAATACGAATATGGGATATAGACAACTTGTAGCTTACCCGATGCTAGACTTAGAATTTAAGCTTAAAAACTGGAGATGGAATACCACACAACCATTCACTACTTGGGTTACTGAATTCAATATGATTGAACAAAAACCTTATACTATAAATAACACTTGGGCACACGGACTACTAGTTTCAAGTCAAATCAATCAACTGTTAAGAAAAACAAAGGCAGAAATGTTTCATTTTCATAGTATAGGTGCAGAAAGCTTTCCTGTATTTTCAGCTCTTCAACTAATGACTAAAGACAGCACCTACCTACAACCAACAACTAGTGGCATAGTAACCGCTATTTGGAATAAGCTAACCCACAATGCCGAGCAACTTTATCAAATTAATGTAAATACTAAAAAATGGAACCTCAACTACAAAGCAAAAAGTAAAGAAAATCCGAATAATTTAAGTGAAGAAAAAAATATTACTTTTACACCTATTCACGCCTATATCAGTTATGAAAAAGGAAAAGCTAAACTTCTCATTGTCAATTTATCTGAAGAACTTATTTCTACAGATTTGAGCTCAATAATAGGTAATTGTGAAATGACTCAATACTATGCAAAGCCTACCAGCAAAATAGTCAAAGTCAACAAACAAAAATTAAAAGGAATGGTAGAATTAGAACCCTACTCCATTAGTTTACTTGAAGAATGAACATACTAGAAATCAAGCATGTAATAAAAGAGTATGAAAATAAAAAAGCTCTGGACTCCATTTCTTTGAATGTTAATGAAGGAAAAATTTTCGGTCTATTAGGACCTAATGGTGCTGGCAAGACGACACTAATAAGAATTATCAATCAAATTACAGCTCCAGACAAGGGAGAAATTCTTTTTTGTGGTGAACGTTTTAAAAGAGAACATATCCAAAACATTGGCTATTTGCCAGAAGAAAGAGGCTTGTATAAGAGTATGAAAGTAGGCGAACAGTGCCTTTACTTAGCTCAGCTAAAAGGTCTGTCAAAAAACGAGGCTAAACAAAAAATCCATCAGTGGTTCAAAAAGTTAGATATGTTGGATTGGCTGAATAAGAAAGTAGAAGAACTTTCCAAGGGTATGGCGCAAAAAGTACAATTTGTTAGCACCGTATTACACCAGCCAAAACTTATTATTTTAGATGAACCATTTACAGGTTTTGACCCTATTAATAGTGAAATTATTAAAAACGAAATTATTGCACTAAAAGAAAATGGAAGTACTATAATTTTATCGACCCATCGAATGGAATCGGTAGAAGAACTATGTGACGACATAGCCTTAATCAACTCGGGACAATGTATTCTTAAAGGAAGTGTCAATGAAATAAAAAATAACTTTAAAGAACACATCTTCGAGGTTCAATTTGAAGGCACTATCCAAAATGAAATTCAGCACTTCGACACACTAGTGATAGAGTCAAGGTACGGAATATTTAGGGCTAAGAATAAAGAAAATACCCATACTTTAATTAAACAACTCGTAGAGCAGGTTAATGTCACTAGCTTTAATGAAAAACTACCTACTATAAATGATGTGTTCATACAATCTGTAAATAATGAATAAACTATTTCTAATTATAAAAAGAGAATACCTGTCTAGGGTTAGAAAGAAGAGTTTTATAATTATGACTCTTTTAACTCCTTTGTTTATGATTGGAGTATTTGTTATTCCTATACTACTAGCTTCAAGTAGTGAAGATAAGACCACGATAGCAATTATTGATAATAATAAGTTCAATGAATTTCGTTTAACTTCAAGTCACAATCTAGAGTATACCTATCTCAATGAATTGAACTTAGAACAACATAAAACCACATTAATTGAAACCTATGACTTTCTGTTACACATTCCAGAAATTGATTCAATACAACAGATAGAAAGTAACGTAGAAGTATATTCGATTAATCAGATGAGTTTGTCCATCAAACAAAATGTAGAAAATCAAATCGATAAAAAATTAACGAATATATACCTCTTACAGAGTGGCATAAATCCTGACCAAATAAAGAAATCTGAAAGTAAGTCAACAATCAAAACTTATGTTGTTGATGAACAAGGAGAAAACACAAAAGGTAATTCCGAAGCTAGTTTCGGAATAGGTCTAGTAGGTGGATTTTTAATATACATATTCATCTTTATGTACGGCACTATGGTCATGCGAAGTGTGATAGAAGAAAAAACCAATAGAATTGTTGAAATTATTATATCATCAGTAAAACCATTTGAACTGATGTTAGGCAAAATTATTAGTGTTGCCCTGGTCGGCTTGAGTCAATTTGCTATGTGGATAATACTAGGCTTTGTTTTTCTTTTAATAGCTAACGGCTTCATTTCTGCAGACATAGATGTGACGAACTTAAATGCCAACGAAGCAGTTTTATCCTCTGAAATAAGCACATCTTTAATGGCATTGCCAATAAAATCTTTGTTGTTTGTTTTCCTCATTTATTTTATTGGGGGATATTTGTTGTACGGTTCCTTATTCGCTGCCATTGGCTCTGCATCAGATCAAGAAACAGATAGCCAACAGTTTATTGTCCCTATCACTATACCACTCATTGTTTCCTTTGTACTAGTGCAAGTAGTAATTGACAACCCTCATGGTGGTTTAGCATATTGGCTATCTATGATTCCGTTTACATCGCCTATTATTATGATAGCAAGAATTCCCTTTGGAGTACCACTACACGAGTTAATACTTTCCATAAGTCTGTTGATAGGTGGATTCTTACTAACCACTTGGGTAGCAGCAAAAATTTATAGAGTAGGCATTCTTATGTACGGCAAAAAGATTAGCTACAAAGAGTTGTGGAAATGGTTAAAATATACAGATTAAAATATGCGAATTGCTATCATTGACTTAGGAACAAACACATTTAATTTATTGATTTGTGATAAAACAGGTGAAAGTCAAAAAACCATTTTTAAAAATAAAATTGCTGTTAAATTAGGAGAAGGAGGTATAGATAAAGGTATCATTGCTCAAGCTCCTTACCAGAGAGGAATTAAAGCCTTAGAAGACCACCTAATTACTATAAAAGAACATAAGGTGGATAAGGTAAGAGCTTTTGCTACGTCTGCTATACGTTCCACAAAAAATGGTGGTGATTTTGTCAGCGAAGTTTTTGAAAAACTAGCTTTAAAAATAGAAGTTATCGATGGAGATAAAGAAGCAGAACTGATTTATCAAGGTGTCAAAAAAACAATACAATTTGACTTAGATTATAAGCTCATAATGGATATTGGTGGTGGTAGTACTGAATTTATAATTGCCAATGCAGAGGGTGTTCAATGGAAAAAAAGTTATCAATTAGGGGTTTCAAGACTTAAAGAATTATTCAAACCCAAAGATCCTATTACTCAAGAAGAAATACAAACGATTGAGCATCACTTGAAAAGTGAGCTAAAAGATTTGATTGAGAATATCCAAGCCTTTCCATGCAAAACATTGATTGGCTCATCGGGTTCATTTGATACCTTAGTAGAAATGATTGGATATAAATTCAATAATTTAGAATTGAAAAATAATAAATCATCTTGTGACCTCGATTTGGAACACTATAAGTGGGCTCAAGATTTTCTGATTCAAAGTACACTTGCTGAAAGACTAAATACCAAAGGAATCGTTACTATGCGAGCTGATATGATAGTTCTATCAGTTTTACTCATCAATTTTGTATTGAGAGAATTTGATATTCAAGACATAATACGCTCAAAATACGCCCTAAAAGAAGGTGCTATGCACTACTATTTTTAAAGGTAATCTTCAGCCTTTTGCAAGACAGTAGGAATTCCTGAAGCATCTTTACCTCCTGCGGTAGCAAAAAATGCTTGACCACCCCCACCACCTTTAATTTCTTGAGCTAACTCTCTTACCATATTACCTGCATGCAAGCCTTTGGCTTGAGATAGCTTTTCAGAAAGTGCAATAGTAAGCGTTACTTTACCATCAGTTTGTGAAGCTAATACTAAAAGAAGATTGTCATTAGACTTGGTTAGCTCAAAAGCTAAGTTTTTAATGGTCTTAGCATCAAGCTCTACCGATTTGGCAATAAAATCTACACCATTAATCTCTTTGGACTCTTTTAACAAATCAGTTTTTAAATCTCCAGCCTTTGCAGTATTCAGTTGTGCAACCTTTTTATTTAGTTGTTGATTTTCTTCTATCAACTGACGAACAGACTTCATCACGTCCTGTGTTTTGAGCATAGTTCCTAGCTCATTTATCATGCTTAGTCTGTCCTCATAGAACGACATGGCTTGTTCAGAAGAAATTGCCTCTACCCTTCTTATTCCAGAAGCTACAGCGCTTTCAGAAACTATTTTGAACAAGCCTATATGACTAGTAGATGGTACGTGAATACCTCCACATAATTCTGCCGATGTGCCAAACTTTATTACACGCACTACATCGCCATACTTTTCACCAAATAATGCCATAGCACCCATTTCTTGTGCTTTTTCAATGGGCAAATTACGGTGTTCTTCAAGTAATAAATTCTGACGTATTTTTTGATTAACCTTATCTTCAATAAGCTTTATTTCCTCAGATGAAACTTTAGAGAAATGCGAAAAATCAAAACGCAAATATTCAGCATTAACTAAAGAACCTTTTTGACTAACATGATCTCCTAAAACTTCTCTAAGTGTTTCATGTAAAAGGTGTGTTGCGGTATGATTATTGGCTGTTCTATTTCTTTTATCAATATCTACTTTAGCAACAAATTTTGCAGAAGTATTCTTTGGTAATTCAGTACAGAAATGAACAATTAAGTTATTTTCCTTTTTAGTATCTAAAATCTCAATAGTTTCATTGTCACTTGAAAGAGTACCAGTATCACCAACCTGACCGCCTCCCTCTGGATAAAACGGTGTTAAATTAAAAACCAATTGATAAAATTCTTCGCCCTTTTGCTTAACCTTTCTGTGTCTTACAATCTTAACCTTAGATTCTGTTAGGTCGTAACCAACAAACTCCTCAACTTCGTCCTCGTAAATTACTACCCAATCTTCAGTTTCTAAAGACGAAGCTTGACGTGATCGATTTTTCTGTTCTTCTAAAAATGAATTGAACTCATCAATATTGACCTGAAAACCTTTTTCCTGAGCTAGTAACTGAGTAAGGTCAATTGGAAATCCGTAAGTATCGTATAACTCAAAAGCATCTTTTCCAGAAAGAACATCGTTGTTGACTTGAAGACTTTCAAATCTAGCGATTCCCACATCTAAGGTATTGAGAAAGGAATTTTCTTCTTCTTGAATGACTTTTTGAATAAGCTCAAATTGAGAGTTGAGTTCCTCAAACTGACCGCCCATATTTTGAACTAGGACCTCAACCAGTTGATACATGAATGGTTCTTTAGCATCTAAAAAGGTAAAAGCATAACGTACAGCACGTCTTAAAATTCGTCTAATAACGTAACCAGCACCAGTATTTGATGGCAATTGACCATCGGCAATAGAAAAAGATACCGCTCTGAGATGATCAGCAATAACACGCATAGCAATGTCATCTTTTTCATCTTTACCATATATTTTGTTTGAAAGCGATGCTATCTTTTGAATCAAAGGTTGAAAAATGTCCGTATCATAATTGGATTGCACACCTTGTAAAACCATACACAAACGCTCGAAACCCATACCCGTATCGACATGCGTTTGAGGTAATTTTTCTAAACTACCGTCGGATTTGCGGTTGTATTGCATAAAGACCAAATTCCAAACCTCAATAACTTGAGGATGATCAGCATTTACTAAGGTTTTGCCATCTACTTTACTACGTTCTTCATCAGAACGAATATCTATGTGTATTTCTGAGCAAGGACCACAAGGACCTGTATCACCCATCTCCCAAAAATTATCTTTTTTGTTGCCATCAATAATTCGACTACTATCTATGAGGGTTGACCAAATATCAAAAGCTTCATTATCTTTTTGAAGATTATCTTCCTTACTTCCTTCAAAAACAGAAACATAAAGTCTGTCCTTATCAATCTTATAAACTTCAGTTAACAACTCCCATGCCCATTCGATAGCATCTTTTTTAAAGTAATCTCCAAAAGACCAATTACCAAGCATCTCAAACATGGTATGGTGATAGGTATCATAACCGACTTCTTCTAAATCATTATGCTTTCCAGAAACTCTCAAACATTTTTGAGTATCGCAAACCCTAGCATATTTCGGATTAGAATTGCCCAAAAAATAATCCTTAAATTGATTCATACCAGCATTGGTAAACATAAGAGTAGGATCATCTTTAACTACCATAGGAGCCGATGAAACAGTATGGTGATTTTTACCTTCAAAAAAGTCTAAAAATTGTTGACGAATAACTTTCGATTTCATTATTTTTCTATTTCAAATTCACACCCTCTTGTTAACAATAACCAGCGAGTAATCGCATATTATCTGCGAATTAATTACTTTTGTGGCAAATTTAGCCAAAATACCTTATGAAAAAGGCAAAGTATTTTTACGATAAAAAAACTCTTTCATTCAAGAGAATAGAAAAAACTTGGAAAACAAGACTTAAAAATATCCTCGTTTTTTTATCTGCTAGTAGCTTTTTTGGACTACTTATGGTTATTGCTGCTTTTAATTTCTTTGACAGCCCAAAAGAAAAGATGCTAAAAAGGGAATTAGATAAATTAGTACTAGAATATGAATTAATGGATAAAAATTTGGTACAGCTTGCAGCAGTACTAGAAAATATTAAAGACCGAGACGATAATATCTACCGTGTTATTTTCGAAGCAGACCCCATACCTAACTCCATACGTAAAGCTGGTATTGGTGGTGTCAATCGCTACAAAGATTTAGAAGGCTATAACAATTCCGATTTATTGATATCCACTTCTAAGAAAATTGACCAAATATCTAAGCAACTTTATATACAATCTAAATCCTTTGATGAAGTCATAGATATGGCTTTAAAAAAGTCGGAAATGATGGCTTCTATACCAGCTATTCAACCCGTCAAGAACAAAGAGTTAAAACGAATAGCCTCTGGTTATGGAAGGAGAATAGACCCCTATTATAAGAAGCTTAAATTTCACTATGGTGTAGATTTTTCGGCACCTAAAGGCACCCCTATTTACGCTACAGGAAATGGTACAGTTGCTAAGGTCCAGAAAAGTAGAAGAGGATTTGGTAATCATGTGGTGATAAATCACGGCTTTGGCTACGAATCTTTATATGCTCATATGACAAAATATACAGTCAGAAAAGGGCAAAAAGTAAAAAGAGGTGATATCATAGGATATGTTGGTAGTAGTGGAAAATCTACTGCTCCTCACCTTCACTATGAGGTCCATAAAGACGGTAAGAAAATTAATCCTGCTTATTACTTCCACAACGACTTATCACCAGAAGAGTTTGATCGTATGCTAGAACTTTCTTCGCAAGAAAACCAATCTTTCGACTAATGCCTTACAAAGATAAACCAATAGAAAAATTATATTACTCCATTGGTGAAGTGTCAAAAACACTCAATGTCAACGTTTCTCTAGTTCGATTTTGGGAAAAGGAGTTTGATATCCTTCAACCTAAAAAAAATAAAAAAGGTAATAGAATGTTTACGGCAGCAGATTTTGAAAATCTGAAGTTGATATTTCATCTTGTCAAAGAGAGAGGATTTACCCTAGAAGGTGCGAAAAACAAACTCAAAGAAAACAAAGAAGATACTATAAATAATTTTGAAATTATATCAAGATTAAAAGAAATAAGAAGCTTCTTAGTAGAGCTTAAAGAAGGACTCTAGATAATCTCTAAATCATTTTTAGAAATTCCCTTACTATCGAATAAATAGTATACAGCCTCCCTACCCTTATTCCCTAGCTCTAGTGAATACTCATTGACATACAATTGAATATGACTATTCATCACGTCAATATCCATCTCTTGAGCGTGTTGTTTAACATAGTCGTGTGATTCTTGTGGAAACTTAAAAGCGAACTCTATAGAACGTCTTAACACCCGTTGTATCTTTTTCTGTACAGAACTATCTAAAGATTTTGAAACTACAATGCCACCCAAAGGTATGGGTAATTGTGTTTGTTCTTCCCAATATTCTCCTAAGTCCATCAGCTTTTCTAAACCCTTTTCTTGATAGGTAAATCGATTTTCATGAATGATAACGCCAGCATCAACCTCACCTTTCAATACAGCATCTTCTATTTCTGAAAACAACATTTCTTTTGTATTGGTATTGTTTGGAAATGCTAATGAAAATAAACTATTGGCCGTAGTATATTTACCAGGAATAGCCACTAAGGATTGAGCATTAAATGACTTAATCATATCTTGTTTTGCAATCAGTAGAGGACCACATTTTTCACCCAAAGCAGAACCAGAACTGAGTAGGGCGTACTTTTTAAAAAGGTGTAAAAAAGCGTTGTAAGATAGTTTAGTGACATCTACCTTATTATCAAAAGCCATCACATTCAAGGCTTCAACGTCGTGTAACTGAACTTCAAATTCTAAACCCTCAGTATCCACCTTATGATGAACCATAGCATCAAAAATGAAGGTATCATTAGGACAAGGAGAATATGCTAAAGTCAACTTCATAGTGTGGAAATGAAATTTTGTAGCTCTTTATTTAAGTTAATTATGGCTTTAGTCATATCCCATTTAGACTTATTTCTTTTCTCTACATAATTGGAAATGGAACGAATTTGAACACAAGGCACATTAGCTTCTTGACAAGCCAACATACAAGCAGCTCCTTCCATACTTTCCACTTGTGGATTGAGTCTATGCACAATTTTCATAATGGACAACTCATCGCCATGCACCGTATTTACAGTAATGCCTCGCACCGATTTTAATTGTGTTCTTTTGGGCATTTGCACTCGATTTTTCATTTCTAGATTCATTTCCTCAGGTGTTAGAAATCGATTGCCATCTTGAGCTCCTAACTCCGATAAATAATCTTCATTGACTTCAACAACATCTCCGAGTTCTAGAGACCTATTAAATGAACCTGCTACACCTGCATTAATTACCAAATCATAGTGCTTAGATTTAAGTGCATTAGTTACGGCAATAGCAGTAGAAACCATACCAACACCACTTACAAGGTGATTGTCTAAAGCTATGCTAAGCTCTTCTTTTGTAGCCGTAACAACTAATACATTCATAGTGCAAAGATACCAATTCCTTTGTGTAAAAGGTCGTATATTTGCCGAGCTCAAAAGGAAAATATGATTTACATTACTCGAAGAGAACGATTTAACGCCGCTCACATGCTCTGGAACTACAATTGGAATGAGCAGAAAAACATTGAAGTTTTTGGGAAATGTGCCAACAAAAACTGGCACGGCCATAATTTCGAATTATTCGTTACGGTCAAAGGAAAAGTCAATGCAGATACTGGTTTTGTAGTTAATTTAAAAGATTTAGCTAAAATCATTAAAGAAAAAGTAATTGATAAGTTAGACCACAAGAATCTTAATCTCGATGTCGATTTTATGAAAGATAAAATGGCATCTACTGAAGTTCTAGCTATAGCTATTTGGCAAGAATTAGAAGCAAACATTATGCAGTTAGGAGCTACATTACATTGCATCAAGGTTCAAGAAACAGAAAATAACTTCGTTGAATATTTTGGAAAATAAGAAATGGGAGCATACAAAAAAGAAGAACAATACGATAGTAAAAACATAGAATCGCTAAAAGAACATTATTCTAAAGTGTTGGAACTGATAGGTGAAGACCCCTCAAGAGAAGGCTTGATAAAAACCCCTGAGAGAGTAGCTAAAGCTATGCAATTTCTTACTCAGGGATACGAAATGAATGCAACAGAAATATTACAATCTGCTATGTTTTCAGAAGATTACAGCCAAATGGTTCTTGTTAAAGAAATTGAATTTTACTCCTTGTGCGAACACCACCTCCTTCCTTTTTTTGGGAAAGCTCATATAGCCTACATTCCTGATGGTAATATTGTAGGTCTAAGTAAATTGCCAAGAGTCGTGGATGCCTTCTCAAGAAGACTACAAGTCCAAGAACGATTGACCAACGAAATAAGAGATTGCATTCAAGACACTTTGAAACCTAAAGGAGTAGCCGTAGTAATGGAAGCACGTCATTTATGTATGCAAATGAGAGGGGTTGAAAAACAAAGCTCACTCACTACTACATCGGCATTTTCTGGTGCTTTTCTGGAAAGCGAAAAGACAAGATTAGAGTTTATGAATTTAATACGTTAAAAACACGATTATGAAAGCATATGTTTTCCCCGGACAAGGGGCACAATTTACTGGAATGGGTAAGGATTTATTTGATAACTCTGAACTAGCAAAAAGTCTTTTTAAACAAGCTAATGATAGTTTAGGATTTGACATTACTCGCATAATGTTTGAAGGTGAAAAAGAAGATCTTACCCAAACTAAAGTTACCCAACCAGCTATTTTTTTACACTCCGTTATACTTGCCAAAGTATTAGGAAGTCAATTCAAAGCCGATATGGTTGCTGGTCATTCTTTGGGCGAATTCTCTGCTCTTGTTGCTGCCAACTACATGACTTTTGAAGATGGGCTAAAATTAGTCTATAACCGTGCCTTGGCTATGCAAAAAGCCTGTGAGCAAAACCCTTCTACTATGGCAGCAATTTTAGGACTTGAAGATAAAATCGTAGAAGAGGTATGCCAAAGTATAAATGGAGTGGTTGTTCCTGCCAACTATAACTGCCCTGGTCAATTGGTAATTTCTGGTTCTAATGAAGCTATTGCAGAGGCTTGTCAAAAATTAACTGACGCTGGTGCAAGAAGAGCGTTACAATTGCCTGTTGGAGGTGCTTTCCATTCTCCACTTATGGAACCCGCCCAAATTGAATTAGCAGCGGCTATTGAAAGTACACCATTCAAAAAAGGTGACTGCCCAATTTATCAAAATGTTACTGCTAAAGCGGAAACTAATCCTGAAGAAATAAAAAGCAATTTGATAAAACAACTGACAGCTTCTGTCAAATGGACTCAGACCATGCAACAAATGCAAAAAGATGGATTAACATCTGTAACTGAAGTTGGTCCGGGAAAAGTATTGCAAGGTTTATTCAAAAAGATGGATAGAGCTTTAGAGACCGAAAGTGCTCAAATACTATAACATTTGATTTTTTAGAGTACCACTATTTACTAACATATGCCAATGTTTGTTGGTAAAGCACTTAGAGTACAAAGAAGATTGATGAAGGTTATGACAGTCAGTACCTACATAATCCACCATATTATTTTCAATTAGTTTTTCAGCCATTGCTTTGGCTGGCGGGCCATAATAGCCTAATAGAGAAAGTAGATTTAATTGAAGACTTAAAGAGCGTGTTTTGTAGGTTTGTAAATCTTCAAAAGTCATAAAACCATAGCGTTCTGGATGTGCCAAAATAAGCTTGTAACCAGCAAGTTGTAATTTAAAAATAGCATCTCCAAAATTGGGAGGCGCAGAAATAAAAGAGGTTTCTATCAACATCTGATTATTTCCCATTGTTAAAAATTTCTCGCCAGAATCGACTTTGGCTTCAAAATCATAATCAATGTAGTACTCTGCTGCTGCCGAGACCTCAACATCAATAGATTGTTTTTTTAACTCATCTTGCAAATCTTTCAATCCACCCAAAATAATTTCAGGTGTATTTCTATAAAAATCGTGCATTATATGAGGAGTAGTGACAACTTTCTTAAAACCTAAAGATTGTAAATTCTTAATAATTTGAACTGAGGTTTCTAAATCAGGAGAACCATCATCAATACCTGCAATCAAGTGTGAATGCATATCGCAAACTAATGAATCAAAATTTATAGGTTCAAGATTTTTATCTTTTCTTTTAAAAAATGAAAACATTATTGGTATTGGTTTTGATAGTAGTTTTGGTATTCTCCAGAGGTTACATTATCTAACCAATCTTGATTATTAAGGTACCAGTCTATTGTTTTTTCTAGCCCTTCAGCAAATTGCAACGAAGGCTCCCACCCTAGTTCGGTTTTGATTTTAGTGGCATCGATAGCATAACGCTTATCGTGTCCAGGTCTATCTTTTACAAAAGTAATTAGTTGTGCGGAACTGCCCTGCTCTCTTCCTAATTTCTCATCCATAATACCACAAAGTAGTTTTATCAAATCAATATTAGTCCACTCATTAAATCCACCGATATTATATGTGTCACCTATTTTACCATTATGGAAAACTGTATCAATAGCCCTTGCATGATCGACAACATATAGCCAATCCCGAGTAAATAAGCCATCTCCATATACTGGTAAAGATTTATTGTTTCTTATGTTATTAATAAATAATGGAATCAGCTTTTCAGGAAATTGATTTTCACCGTAATTATTAGAACAATTAGAAATCATAAACGGGAGACCATAGGTATTACCATAGGCTCTCACAAAGTGGTCAGAACTTGCTTTCGATGATGAATAGGGAGACTGTGGGTCATATGGCGTTGTTTCTAAGAAAAAGCCTTCAGCTCCTAAAGAACCATACACCTCATCTGTTGATACATGATAAAACAATTTGCCATCGAAATTTTTTCTCCAAAGATTTTTAGCCGCATGCAATAGGTTAAAAGTCCCTACAACATTGGTTTGAATGAATTCTAAGGGATTAGAAATGGAACGATCTACATGAGATTCAGCAGCTAAATGTATAACACCATCAAATTTATACTTATCAAACAAATCGTTGATAAAATTAGAATCAACAATGTCACCTTTTTCAAAAATATAATTGGACTTATTTTGGATATCTTTAAGATTTTCTAGATTTCCGGCATAAGTAAGTTTATCTAAATTGACAATCTGTGTATCAGGATATTTGTTTACAAATAACCTCACTACATGAGAGCCAATAAATCCTGCCCCACCTGTTATTAGAATCGTTTTCATCACACAAATATTTATCTCAACAAATGTAATCAATAAATCTATCAAATCTTCGTTAGTAATTGCGTTGATAATATTTAACTTAGCATAAAATTTTTCAAATGAAGTTTTCAACTGTTTTACTAATACTCTTAAGCACTTTACGGATATATGCTCAAGGTGAAGATGCTAAAGAAAAGGTAGTTTTTATTTCGCCTTTCTATGAACTACAGTTTCCTTTAGCAGATATGAAAGCTGACTTTGGTGTAAACTCTAATTTAGGTTTAGAACTATCTTTAATAAATGACAATAATATCTATTTATCATTAAGTGGTTCTTTTTTGTTTGGTAGCCAAGTCAAGGACACGACTATTCTTGACCACTTGATGGATGACAATTATAATATCATTGACAAAAATGGTCAAATAGCAGAAATTCTTCTCAGCGAAAGAGGTTTTAACACTAACTTAAAGTTAGGCTATCTATACCCAATCATGCACGAAAATTCTGGACTATTAGCTTATGGTAGTATCGGATTTCACCAACATAAAATACGAATTGATGTCAAAAACTCTACCGTTCCTCAATTGGATACTGAACATAAAAAGATGTACGACCAATTGGCCAGTGGACTGAGTACATCAGCATTTATGGGTTATTTAAGCATCAGTAAAAAAAGTGGCATACATTTTTATGCAGGTATGGAATTGATGCGAGCCTTTTCATACAATCAAAGAAGTTACAACCACATTGTTGGCGGCCCAATAGACGAAATGCGAAACGATTCATTCTTGGGCTTTAAATTTGGATGGATAGTCCCAATCAGTAAGCGTTCAACAAGGGAGTTCTATTATTTTTAATAGATGAATTTAATTTATCAAATAATCATTCGACTTTACGGGGCAATCATTTATCTATCTAGTCCCTTTTCATTAAAAGCTAGGCAATGGCTGAATGGAAGAAAAAATTTAGAGGATTATTTGCCAGACGGCACAACAGAGAAAGTTATTTGGTTCCATTGTGCTTCATTAGGCGAGTATATGCAAGCCAAACCTATTATTGAGGCTTTAAAACAAAGACATTCAGAACATAAAATTTTACTTACATTTTTCTCTCCTTCTGGTTATTTAAATGCTGGAAAAAATGAGCATGTAGATTATAAAGCCTATTTACCTTTAGATACTTCAGCTAATGCTGATAGCTTTTTAGATAGGACAAAACCTAAAATTGCCATTTTTATAAAGTCAGAATTGTGGCCTAACTTTTTCAAAAAACTGCATCATAAATCAATTCCAACATATGTAGTTTCGGCTATTTTTAGACCCCAACACTATCTTTTTAAATTTTATGGAAAATGGCACCTTGGCATACTAAAAGACGTTAGTCATTTCTTTGTTCAAGATGAAGTATCCAAAACTCTGTTGAATAATAAAGGTATTCATCAAGTTACAGTTAGCGGAGACAATAGATACGACAAAGTATTTGAAGATAGTATTCAATCAAAAGAAATTCCTTACATCAAATCATTTAAAGGTTCTCGCCCACTAATAGTAGCTGGAAGCACTTATAAAATTGATAGTAAAATGCTGATAAACATCAGCAATAGAATGCCAGAAGTAAAATTTATTTTAGCTCCTCATGAAATAGAACTTTGCAATGATTTAAAAAAATATGGTTTACTCTACAGTCAAGCTAATAAAGATAACGTCAAAAATCACTCTATTTTAATCATAGATAGTATTGGAATTTTATCACAATTGTATCAATACGCCAACCTTAGTTACATTGGAGGTGCTTTTGGTAAGGGATTACACAATATTCTCGAGGCAATAGCCTTTGGCTCGTATGTATTTTTTGGTCCTAAATTCCATAAATACGAAGAAGCAAAAGAAGCGATTCGTGCAGGTATTGCACAAAGTATCAAGAACGAATATGAGTTAGAGACAGCTATTAAACAACTTATTGACCATAGAAGCCATAGTGAAAATGACGCTTTAGCCTTTATTTCAGAAAAAAAAGGTGCAAACACAATGATTATTAATGCTATAAATGATGCGATTTAAGTCATTTTTAAGGTTTTAGAATTTTGTTTATCGGCAAATATCCCATTTCATCCATATAATTTTATTAGTCGTCAAAAACTATAGTGCTATATTCAAAAAAGTAGCGTTTCTTTGTTGTGGAAAAGACGAATACAGAGCTTACTTCTCTGATTTTATGTTAATTATACTGACATAGACTTATTTACCTCCCTTAAGCAAAAAGCACTCAGAAATGAGTGCTTTTTATATTTAATCCTAAAATAAGCGGCACTCGATTGTCCTTTAAGCCTGAATTTTAAGCCTTTAGTATTAGCGTGATCTTGCGAACTGTTTTCGATAACTTCACTAATACTTAATTAGAGTTTTTGCTATTGTCGTGGTCTTTTAACCACCGCAACAGCTTAAAACTCTTTTTTTTGTAGCTATAAAGTATATTTGAATAACTTAAAACAAAAAAGCCCTCGATTATTCGAGGGCTTGTACCCAGGGCGGGACTTGAAACCCTGTGTTACCATTTATTAATCTTTTTAGATTCATAGCTGTTAACATAACACATTTCTGATTAAAATATCTTATTCATAAAAAATATTAGATGTTTAAATAAGTTTCATTTGGTTTAAATAAGTAATATAATTGTTGGGAATATGTTGGGAATTATTAAATTTGAACAAACAAATCATTAATGGCAACAATCAAATACCAGCTAAAAGGAAAGTCTGACACTTTATCAATTTACCTAAGGTTAAGTTTGGGTAGAGGGAGGGACTATATGAAAAAAACAGGCTTTACTATTGCTAAAAATCAATGGAGTTATTCTAAAGGATACCCTAAACAAACAAGTCCTATCAACAAAAATTTGGCTGTAGATTTAAAAGCATTAGAGACTCACATCTACAATAAGGTAAATCAAGCCAATGCTAGTAATGAAATTTTAAATAGCACTTGGTTAGGTTTTCAAATTGATTTATTCTTTAAGAGAGTAAGCGAAACAACCCAAAGTGATTTTGTTTTAGACTTAATTCAGAATTTAATAGATAATGCTAATACTATAAACAATTCTAAAGGAGGTATTGGATTATCTAAATCAAGAATACAAGCATATAAAAGATTAAAAACTTTATTTTCAGAATTTCAAAAGAACAAAAGCATAAGATTAATTCAATTAAACTCAATGTTATTGAATGAGTTTAGGTCTTGGCTTTTAACAGACAATAATTACTCTGCTGTATATTCAAATAAAAAAATAGCTGATTTACGTGTAGTTTGTAGATACGCCAATTCAAAAGGATTGCCCCTTCCAATTGATTTTCATTCATTTAAATTAGGTGAAATTAAGACTTATGATGATGATGAAGATGTTGTTTATTTAAATAAAAATGAAATAGAACGAATAGAAGAGGTTGATTTAAAATCAGAAGCATTAGTTAATGCCAGAAAGTGGCTCGTTATAGCTTGCCACATAGGACAAAGAGGTCAAGATTTATTGAAAGTTGCTGATTCTAGAGTCTTTAAAACAAAGGAAGATGGAAATCTTATAATTGATATAACACAACACAAGGGAAATAAAAAGGTTACCATTCCTGTTCATCCTAAGGTTGAAGAAATCTATAGAAATGGGCTTCCTTACAAAGTATCAACCCAAAAGTTAAATAAATACTTTAAGAAAATTTGTGAACTTGCAGAGATAAACGATTTAACTGTTGGAAAACTATATGACCCTAAAACTAAAAGAAAAGTAAAGGGCACAAGACCAAAGTATATGTACATTACAACACATACTGGCAGACGTTCATTTGCAACTAATTACTACTATAACAAAGAAGCAAGCACTCCTATGATTATGAGTGTTACAGGTCACACAAAGGAAAGTACTTTTCTTAAATACATAAACAAGAGTGATGAAAGCCATATAGCACCAATGATGAAAATCTTTAAAAAAGAGCAAAAGAATAAACCAAAACTAAAGTTTCTTAAAAAAGCTTAAAAATGAGTACAGACAACATTGAGAAATCAACAGGAAAATTGTTTCGTAAAATAAAAGATACTGTTTCTGATTATGATTTACACTTTCTACTTAAAACATACTCTAATAACTATAATACTGAGTTACTAAAAATTTTGAAAGGTGATTTAGAAAGATATATATCCTACAGGGAGATTAGTCTTTATGAAGATATGACTCCTGTCAATTTTATAGAACACTTATCTTTTTTAGTGAAAAATGATTTTTCTATTCCCTTTTTAAAAAGTAACTCAAAAGAAGTTTTAAGTTATCAAATAAAAATCGGTGATTATATTCAAAATAATATTGAAGAATTAAAAAGCTACAATACTTATTCGCTAAAAGCACTTGCATTAAAATCCCCTCTATATCAAATTTTATCAGATTTATTTTGTGATATTGACATTAAGGAAGTATTTGATTTGGAAGAGTTAATTTTCAAATATGAGTTTAAAAACTGGAGAAAATTTATTGAGCTAATAGATGAAAAGTTGAACAACTCACCCACAATCAAGAAAATTGAAACACTAAAATGGAAAGGAACTAAAGCAGATTTTGT
>JADHMO010000013.1 GCA_016779995.1 Flavobacteriales bacterium | reverse complement strand
TAACCCAACCGACTGCAGTAGTGGCTACGTTTAATGCTAGTCAAACACCATTTACAGCTTCAGCAAGTGGAGGTACGCCACCTTATACATACGAATGGTTGTATTTTGGTAATTATCAGTCTAGTGGAACGACTTTTAGTCCTTCTGAAAGTGGTGAATATACTTTAGTTGTTACTGATGCTAACGATTGTGAGGGTCGTAAACTCAATACCTACAGTAATACTGTTGATGTTTCAGAATTTGAAGATTTAGAAGTATTGATTTATCCTAATCCAGTTAAAGAGAGTTTAATTGTAGAAGTGACAAAACAGTCAAACTTAGATGAAGATTATAATATCAAAATCTTAGATTACAGAGGGAGAGTTGTCAAAGAAGATACATTTCAAAGACAAACTAAGATTAATAGAAATTCTATTGCTCCAGGTTTTTATGTAATAGTCATTTCATCACAAGATATAAGTTATCAGGAAAAGATATTCTTTGAATAATAATTCTAAGATTATTTAACCTTAACCAAACAAAGTTTAAATATGAAAACTAATTTTTTAATTATTTTCTTTTTTTCATTCTTATCCGTTCAAGCACAATTGACCGTTGATAACGCCCCTCCTAATGATAGTCCAGTTTATTTAGTTAACGATATTTTATTGGGAGATGGTGTGGTAGCCTCTAATCATACTTATCAAGGCGATTCTATTCAAATAGGTTTTTTTGACGGTACAGCATCTAATTTAGGCTTGAATAGTGGCATTGTGATGAGTACAGGTGATATTTCTATTCTTGACCCTAATTTTACTGGTTTTGGTGGTTTTATTGATGTTAACCCACCAGTTACAGATCCTGATTTGCTAGATGTGGCAAATAGTGTTCCTGCTTTGATTGGACAGAATTTTGTGGTACAAGATATAAACGATGTGGCAGTTTTAGAATTTGATTTTATACCAAGTAGTGATACGGTGACATTCCAATATGTTTTTGCTTCCCAAGAATATTTTGCTTTTGAAAACTCTCAGTATAACGATGTGTTTGGTTTCTTTATCTCAGGACCTGGCATTGTAGGGCCATATGCAAGTCCTGCGGCTTTTCCAAATGGGAGTATAAATATTGCGACTATAGAAGATGATAACGGAGTAGTTATGCCAGTTACTATATCTTCTGTTAATGCAACAGTTAATCCCGATTATTTTATTAATAATCAAGGTTTAGAAACTGTTGATGATGCTGATGGATTCACTATTCCTCTGACAGCTGTAGCTGCTGTTCAGTGTGGTGAGACCTATCATATTCGTTTAGCTATAGCAGATGGTTCAGATGGCGGATTATCTTCTTATGTCTTTTTAGAAGAAAATAGTTTTTCATCTCCCTTTTTGGAGGTAACTAACAATATTGGTCAAGACTCTAGTCATATTGTAATTCCTTGTGGAACCGATGTAACTTTATCCGCACAGATGTCTGTACCTGGAGTTTATCAATACCTTTGGAGTAATGGTTCTACTCAGCAAAATGTTACGGTTGGAGAGGGGTCTTATACTGTAGAGGTTACTAGTAATATAAATTGTGTTACACTTTCTGACACATTTTATGTAGATGAATTAAATACAGTTGAAATCGATTTGGGAGAAGATATTTCGGTTTGTGAAGGAGAAGATGCAACTATTGAAATAGAAACTCTGAATGCTATTGCGCCAATAAGTTACACTTGGAGTAGTGGGCAGAATACAGATCAAATAACAGTTCCTGCAGGCGTTTACGCTTTGACTATTACCGATGCTAATGGTTGTATAGGACAAGATGATATAACCGTATTTTCATTAGATAGACCTACTGCTGTTTTGGATGGAGGAGGTGCTATCTGTGAAGGACAACCTTTTGTATTACCTCTCAACGTAAATTTGACAGGTCAAGCTCCTTATTATATCAGTTATACCAATGGAGACCAGCAATTTGTTGATACTGCTATGTTCTCTAATTACTCTATAAATGCTACCTATACAGGTAATTATTCAATTACCTCTTTGACAGATAAAAATTGTTTAGGTTCAGCGAGTGGTTCTGCCTTAATTACTTACAACACCTTGCCAAAATCTTTAATTACTGGAGGAGAAACCATGTGTGATGGTGATAGTACACTAATTAGAATTGATGTTGAAGCCGATGCTTTACCTTACAATGTATTGTTAAGTAATGGTAATTATTCAATTAACTTTAGTTCACTTATGGATAGCTATATGACAACTTATGTCAAAGAGCCAGCTTCATATATAGTTAGTAAAGTTATTGATGCTAACGGTTGCCAATCTATTGAAAATGAAGGTATTGCTATTGTTGCTTTCAAGGATTTTAAAAATCCTGAAATCACGTCTCATTTTGATACGGTTGTTTGTCCTGTTGACAGTGCTTTTCAGTTAACAACTATGGAACCAAACGGACTTTGGACAGGTAAAGGTATGGGATTAAATAATTATTTTTATCCTATCAATGCCAACATAGGAGATAATTGGATATATTATAGCTTTCCAGAAAATTGTAATGAAACCGATTCTATTTTAATTGAATTAGGTTGTAATCTTCATATTTTTATACCCAATTCATTTACTCCTAATGGTGATGATGAAAATGAATTACTCGTTGTAAGAGGTAATAATGTGCTTACTTTTGAGATGTCGATTTATAATAGATGGGGGGAGTTAATGTATTTTACAGATAACATTAATTCGTTTTGGGATGGGAAGTACAAAAATAAAATTGTTCCAGAAGGCGCGTACTCTTACTCTTTCAGTGCCTATGGAAAAGACGCTCAATACATCACAAAAATGGGTGTAGTAAATGTTTTACACTAAATTTTTCCTAAATTTGTAAGGATACATTTGCTGTTCTTCAGCATTTTAAATAATTCCATGCCATTGAAAAAAGTAATCCTTATAATTTCTATTCTTTTATATAGTTATTCTACCTATGGTCAACTCACAGTAGACAGAACACCTCCGTATGATAATGTGAGTTTTTTGATTAACGACGTTCTTTTGTCAGACGATTTACCTATTTCAAATCTAAATTATAATGGCGACTCCATTCAAATAGGATATTTTAAAGGAACAAATTCAAATTTAGGACTAAACGGAGGAATAGTAATGGGAACGGGTGATATTGCTATACTAGACACTAGTTTCAATGGTATTGGTGAATTTGTAAATGTAAATCCAATCGTTACAGATCCAGATCTTTTAGATGTTGCTAATGCTGTTCCTGACTTAATAGGTCAAGATTTTAATGTTTCTGCCATAAATGATGTAGCAGTCTTAGAATTTGATTTTGTGCCTAATAGTGATACAGTTTCATTTAACTATGTTTTTGGTTCACAAGAATATCTTTTTTATGAAAACTCTCCTTATAATGATGTTTTTGGTTTTTTTATTTCAGGTCCTGGTATTTCTGGTCAGTACGCTAGTCCAACGGCTTTTACAGATGGTAGTATTAATATTGCAACTTTTGAAAGTGTTGAAGAAAATTCGCTTGGACAAATGTTACCCATTACCATTTCATCTATTTGTAATTTTGAGACAAATAATGCCGTCTATAATTCTCATTTATTTGTAAACAATCAATCCTTGGAATCAGTGGGTGGAATAAGAGGTTTTACAGATGTTATGACTGCAAAAGTAGTGGTTCAATGTGGAGAAACTTACCATATTCGTCTAGCCATTGCAGATGGTTCGGATGCTGGTATGTCATCTTTTATTTTTATTGAAGAAAATAGTTTTTCATCATCCTCACTTTATTTAAGTAACTCATTGGGTATTCAAGGCAATCAAATACAAATACCTTGTGGTTCAAAAATTGAATTGTCAGCTCAGTTAGAATCTGAAGATGATTATTCTTTTATATGGAATACAAATGATACAACACAATCAATAAGTGTTGGGGCAGGTAGTTATTATGTACAAGCGTCTAATGAAGGTTGTGTAATTAATTCTGACACAATTATAATAACAGAAACACCAATATTGGTAGATTTGGGTGAGGATGTTTATACATGTAAAAATGAGAATATAAACATAAATGTGAAATCAATTGATCAGGCTACACCTCCGTATTCTTATCAATGGAGTACTGGGCAAACTACAGAAAGTATAAACGTCTTAGATGGTACATATTGGGTGAAAATAATTGATGCTAATGGTTGTGAAGAAATTGACACTATTATTGTTCATGGATATAATCTTCCACAAGCGAGGACACATGGTGGAGGAAATATTTGTGAAGGTCAGACTTCTGATTTCCCAATTATAGATATAAACTTTTCTGGGCAAAGTCCATTCTATTTTACTTTTGGAAATGGAATTACTTCAATTCATGATACATCAACTACTATGAATTACTCCTTTGAGGCAAGAAATAAAGGAAACTATAAAGTTACTCAACTTAAAGACGTAAATTGTGAAGGTCTGCCATCAAATTCTGTAGAAGTTACTTATTCAACCTCATCATCATATATAGAAAATGGGAGTGTAATATGTGAAGGGGATAGTGCCTTGCTCACTATCCATTCAAAGGTAGATGCTCCGCCCTATAGTTTATATTTATTCAATGGTTCTTACAATAGAGTATTTGATGATTTAACCGAATCTAAATTTGAAGTATATGTCAAAGATTCTGCTAATTATACTATAAGTAAATTGATAGATAAATACGATTGTAAATCGCTTACTAATGAAGGTTTGGCTAGTGTTCGGTTTAAAGAACCGATTTTTCCAAAATTCATCACATCAGTTGATTCTATTTTATGTCCTGTTGACCCTCCAATTTTATTAGAGGCCATGCCTACAGGAGGAGTGTTTAGTGGCAAGGGAGTAGATTTTGAGGGGTATTTTCACCCTATAAATGCCTTTGAAGGAAAAAGTTGGGTTTACTATAGTTTTCCTAATAATTGTAACGAAACAGATTCTACTTATATACTAATAGATTGTGAGGTTCATTTATACATTCCGAATACCTTTACCCCTAACAATGATCAAATCAATGATTTTTTTGAGTTAAGAGGAGATAATATTTTAGAATTTGAAATCTCAGTTTACTCTAGATGGGGACAAAAAGTATTTTATTCTAATAGAATAGAACATCAATGGGACGGCACATATAAGAATAAAACATTACCAACAGGTGTTTATACTTACGCTGTTACAATTTATGGTAAAGACGCTGAAATTTTCAAGCAAAACGGTTACGTTAATCTAGTTCGTTAGCCAATAACTTATTGTCATTTCTTGTGGATTATTCTAATCAATTTCACATCTTTGTAGGTAGTGATTTATGTTGATGTCATATTACCTTTACCTCTTCAAAATAGCTTTACTTATGAAGTGCCTTCTGAATTTGAAGCTATTCAAGAAGGTATGCGTGTAGTCGTACAGTTTGGTCAAAAAAAATTCTATACAGCTATTGTTTTTAAAATACATAATGAAACTCCAAAAAATTATAGAGCAAAGCCGATAATTAATGTTTTAGACCATCAGCCAATCATTTCAAATCAACAATTTAGGTTGTGGGAATGGATAGCTAATTATTATTGTTGTAGCTTAGGTGATGTGATGCATTCTGCATTACCCTCAGTATTGAAACTTTCTAGTGAAACAAAGTTGAAAATCGCAGAAAATGAAGTTGATAAAAGCAGCTTAAATGATAAGGAATTTTTAGTTGTTGAGGCTTTAGAAATACAAAAGGAATTGACTTTAAATGAGGTTTCTAAAATATTAAATCAAAAAACCATCTTTCCAACCATAAAGTCATTACTCTCTAGAAAAGTTGTTTTATTATTAGAAGAGTTAAACGAGCAGTACAAACCTAAATCCGTCCGTCTTGTATCTTGTTTAAAGAAGGATATCAATTTTAAAATTTTTAAGAATGCTAAAAAGCAAGAACAAGTCTTTCGTTCATTCATTGATTTAACTAAAGAAAACAAAACACCTTCAATTACTGTTAAAGAATTGTTAGAGGTCTCGTCATCTTCTCATCAAACGCTTAATGCTTTGGTAAAAAAAGGTATATTTTCTATTGAAGAAAAAGAAATTTCAAGAATAGAAGTTTACGAAAATGAAGATTTAATTTCTTTTGATTTAAGTGATGAGCAACAAATTGCTTTAAATCAAATTAATAAATCCTTTGAAAGTAAAGAGGTCGTATTACTTCACGGTGTAACTTCTAGTGGTAAAACAGAAATTTTCATCAAACTCATACAAGAGGTAATTGCTAGAGGAGAACAGGTACTTTATTTGTTGCCAGAAATAGCATTGACTACACAAATTATTAATCGTTTACGAAAACATTTTGGAGATAAGGTCGGTGTTTATCATTCAAAATTCAATAATAATGAAAGGGGAGAGATATGGTCTGAGGTGTTAAATGGTAATCGTTTTCCTATTGTCTTAGGTACTCGTTCTTCTATATTTTTACCTTACCAAAACTTAGGTTTAATAGTTGTTGATGAGGAACACGAAAGTTCTTTTAAACAGAAACAGAGTTCACCACGATATAACGCTAGAGATACCGCTATAATGTACGCCAATTTACTTGGAGCAAAAGTACTGTTAGCTTCTGCAACTCCCTCATTAGAAACTTATCATAACGCTTTGTCTCAAAAATATGGATTGGTAACTCTATCAACTAGATATGGAGGAGTAAACATGCCTGAGATAGATATTGAGGACATCAAGTATGTTACACATAGAAAACAAATGAAAGGTGCTTTTTCACCTCGTTTGCTAGAAGAGATTGAAAAGTCTTTACTTAATAAACAACAAGTCATTTTATTTCAAAATAGAAGAGGTTTTGCACCGGTATGTAGTTGTAAATCTTGCGGTTGGACTGCTAACTGTCAAAGCTGTGATGTAAGCCTAACTTATCATAAGCAACAAGAGTTGTTAAAGTGCCATTATTGTGGATATTCAGAACATCTAGTCAAAAAATGTAAGGCTTGTGCAAGTGAGGTTCAAATCAAAGGTTATGGTACAGAAAAAGTCGAAGAAGAATTGCAGCCTTTTTTTCCCGATGCTATTATCAAGCGTTTAGATTTAGACACTACTAGAAGAAAAAATGCCTATCAGACCATTATTAATGATTTTGAAAATAGAAATATCGACATACTAATAGGTACTCAAATGCTAACCAAAGGACTTGATTTTGATCACGTTTCTCTTGTTGGTATTATAAATGCTGATGCCTTATTGAATTTTCCTGATTTTCGCTCGTATGAACGTTCCTATCAGTTAATGGCTCAGGTAGCAGGTAGAGCAGGTAGAAAAAATAAACAAGGTAAAGTCCTTATTCAAACCTATTCTGCCAATCATGATATAATTCATGCGGTTCAAGGGAACGATTATCTCAGCATGTATCATTCCGAATTACTAGAGCGAAAGACCTTTTATTACCCTCCTTTTTGCAAATTGCTTTCAATTATAGTTTCGCATAGAGATTATAATTTAACCAATCAAGCTGCTAGAGAATTAGCCTTAGTTTTACGTCAATCGTTTAGTCATAATGTTCTTGGTCCAGAATATCCAGCCGTATCAAGAATAAAAAACCGTTACCTAAAAAATATATTAGTGAAAATAGGAGCTGATTTATCTTTAAATCAGTCAAAAAGGCATATTTTAAAAGTGATAGATTCAGTACATAAGATGCCGCAATACAAATCGGTACGCTTCACAATAGATGTCGACCCTCAATAGTTTTTACAGCTTTTCCATAACGCTTCGTTTGGTGTTGGGGCAGTTATGCTTATAGGTTCATTTTTAACAGGATGTATAAAATCTATTTTCCTAGCGTGTAGGTGTATGCTTTTATCCTTATTAGTTCTGTCAAAACCGTATTTTATATCACCTTTAATTGGGCAACCAATTTTAGCAAGTTGAACTCTTATTTGATGGTGTCTGCCAGTTTTTGGACTGACTTCCAATAAGTGATAGTTATCTAATGAATGAATAAGTTCATAACTTAGTTCTGAACGTAAAGCATTATTAGCCTCTCTATTAAATGCTTGAGATTTATTTTTAGACTGATTTTTTAAAAGATAGTGCACTAAAGTATCTTTAGTATTTTGAGGTTTGTTTTTAACAATGGCCCAATACGTTTTTTGCACTTTCTTTTCTCTAAACATTTCATTTAACCTGCTTAGTGCTTTGCTTGTTCTTGCAAAAAGTACAACTCCGCTAACGGGTCTATCTAATCGGTGTACTACACCCAAAAATACTTCCCCTGGTTTATTGTATTTTTTCTTGATATAATCTTTAACGTATTCGGGTAGGGGTCTATCTCCAGTCTTGTCGCCTTGCACAATGTCAGACGCTTTTTTATTGACTGCAATGATGTGATTATCCTCATAAAGGACTTCTAGCATTTAGTATTGTTCTTTTTCGTTAGGAAAATCGGTAGTTTTCACATCAGATACATATTGACCAACAGCACCTTTTATATCTTCGTATAAATTGAGATATCGTCTTAAAAAACGAGGACTAAATTCGTGTGTCATACCTATCATATCATGAAGTACTAATACTTGCCCATCAACTCCACCTCCAGCACCAATGCCAATGACAGGAATACTTAACTTTTCAGCAACCTTAGTCGCTAATTTTGCAGGTATTTTTTCTAATACAATAGCAAAACAACCTGCATTTTCAAGATGTAAAGCATCTTCAATGAGTTTTTTAGATTCGGCTTCTTCTTTGGCTCTTACGGTATATGTGCCGAATTTATAAATAGACTGTGGTGTAAGCCCTAGATGACCCATTACAGGAATACCAGCAGTGAGGATTCGCTTTATAGATTCTAATATTTCACTCCCACCTTCCATTTTTACAGAGTGTGCACCAGATTCTTTCATAATACGAATTGCTGAATTGAGAGCTTCCTTTGAATTGCCTTGGTAGGCACCAAAAGGCAAATCAGCAACGATTAGTGCTCTGTCAACAGCTCTGACTACTGAGGCGGTATGATATATCATTTGGTCTAAAGTAATAGGAAGTGTAGTCTCATGACCAGCCATTACGTTTGAGGCAGAATCTCCAACTAATATAACGTCAACACCACCAGAATCAACAATTTTTGCCAAGGTATAATCGTATGCTGTAAGCATAGATATCTTCTCTTTATTTTGCTTCATTTCTAGAAGCGAGTGGGTGGTTATTTTTTTATAAACCTTTTTATGAACAGACATTGTTAAAATTTTACAATGAAGGCATCTTTGAAACCTTTCTTGCTCATTTCCAACAAGTAACCTCTAGCTGAACTAAAATTATCAAACTTACCAGCAATATAAATGACTTGTTGTGCTTGAGTATGAATAGTGGTTAAGTTTTCAATACCTTCAACATCAATCAATTCGTCAAATATACCCAATTGTACTCTATAAACCACATCTTTTGAATTTTCTGATGCTTCTTCTTCAGAATATAAGCTCAAAATCTCATTTTGAAGTTGTTTACTCTTTTGTTTTTCTAGCTGAAAGGATTCTGCAAATTGAACAGCAATGCGTTTTTGTTCTTCATTTTGTTTATTAACAATGTCATATTGTTCTTCTAAAAACTTATTTCGTTTTTCTATACTTGCATACTTAGACTCTAGTTCTTGTAATTTGTCGTATTTCAATTTTAAGGATTCATTCGTCAATTGAGCTGTATTTAATGACTTGCTAAGTTTTGTATTCATAGTGGAATATTTTTCTAGTGAGTTACGAATACTAGCCTCATTTTTTTCCAATTGTTCGTTTTTAGAATTTAAAGTAGTGACTTGACTATTAAGCTTAGAGTTTTTACTTTTTAATTCTGCAAGTTCTCTTTGAAGTTCTAGAAGAGATGAAGATTTTTTCTTCATACTGACTATTTCATCGGTTTTACTTTTAAGTTGAGCATTGGTTTTTTCCAATAAAAGCTGAGTTGTTTCATATTCTTTTTTGATTCTTTGATAGTCTGTGTTTTCAGCTTTTAGTGTTTTGACTTCTTGACTAAGCTTAGTGTTAACACTTTCCATTTCAATAAAACCGTTTTTAAAATCTTCGTTCTCACTTTTCATTTTAGCAACCTCTATTCTCTCATTGTTTAAGCTTTGTATTTTTGAGTCTAAAGATTTCTTCTCGCCCTCTAATTTCACAATCAAATTTTTAGCGGATAACAACTCTTTTTGAGTATTTTTAAGGTCATCACTTAATTTATTTTTTTGAGTGTTTAGGCTTTCCATTTGACCTTGAGATGCGCTTAGTTTAGAAGTTGAGTTTTTTTGAGCAGTTTTCAATGCACTTACCTCTTGATTTAAACTCTTCTCAGTATTTTTGATAGTTGTTAATTCCTTATTGAGTTGATTGACTTTTGTTTTTAGCCCTGCGTTCTCCTGTTTTACATTCTCTAGTTGCTCTTTAACATCAGCCAAAGATTTTGTAGCGCTGATAACCTCGTTTTTTGAAGATATAACAGATTGCGTATTTTTCTTTATATCATTTTTGAGGCGTGTATTTTCTTCATTTACTTTTGTCAATAGTCCAATCTTTTGATTTAAGGCTTTATTTTCCTTTTGCAAATCAGAGTAATCGTTAAGTTTTTCTTTTAGAACTAAGTTTTCACTTTCTATTAAACTGGTTTTTTTCAATTTTTCAGTTAAAATTTGATTATCTGTTTTTAGTGCTGTAAGCTTATTGTTTTTTTCAATTAACATTTCATTTTCTTTTTTTAGACTTTCAATTTTTGTTAATTGTTGCTTGAGGTTATTGTTTTCTTTTTCTAATACTTCATACTTTTTAGCTGATGTAGAAAGATTATTCAATTGGGTTTTAATTTTTACCAAATCTTCCTTTGTTGACTCTTTTTCTTGCTCGTAAATTGTAATGTAATCTATTCTAGCTTGAGAATTAGGACCTATTATAAAGCCGAACCCACCACTTGTGTGTTCTGGTGCTTCAAAAGTACTGATGTGTTTGTTGTTTATGAATAAATCGTATTTACCACGATTTGAAATGATGTCGATGTAATTATAGACTTCGTTCTTGTTGATGTTTTCACTTTTTACCCAGCCATCATTAGATTCTGTACCACTTAAAAATTTAGAAGATGTTGTTATTTTTCTGATGCGATACTCTTGTTTACCATTGATTTCTACCCCTACTGTTTCACTGCCATCAACAGGAGTATTCATCACAATACCAGCATAACTATTTCTTTTGGTAGATGGACCGTTCTTGATAGCGGTTTTAATTCTGTATTCTTCCGATTTTATTATATTTTTCGAAAAAATAATATGATGTACTAACGGATTTGTTCTATTCAAGAATAAGTCGCCATTATCTATAATGATATAATTTTCACTATCGACCAAGCTAGAAAAAGTTGAATTGCTAGAATTAAAATTTTCTTTGAAAATTTCTTTTTGGAACTGTTCTGTTTGTAATGTTTGAGTATATAGATTTAGGCATACAGATAGCCCGATTAGTAAGCTTATAATTTTTTTCATTGTTTTAAGAATTTGCCACAAATGTACTAAGTGTTAATCAGAATTAAAAGTATAAATTTGCCATTATGAAAAAAAGTTACTATTTGTGTTTGTTAGCATTAACTACATTATTGGCATGTGAGACAGATTTTGAGGTCAATGCACCTTGGAAAGAAACGGCTGTAATCTACGGATTACTAGATCAGACCGTCGATACTCAACGAATAGTTATATATAAAGCTTTCTTAGGACAAGAAAGCGCTTACACAATGGCTCAGGAAGCGGATTCATTTTATTATGCTAAAGATGATTTAGAGGTTTTTCTTTTCGGTTTGGATAACGATGGGGACACTCTACAGGAAATAGAACTTGAATATCAGCTTACTAATAACAGATTCAATACGGGTTTTGATACCATATTTTCTACCGAATATTCTGTGGAATATATTACAGCAGAACCACTCAATCAGTCTTTGACCTATCATTTATACGTCCATAATGTAGTTTCAGACTACGTAGCTCGTTCCTCAACAAACCTCATCGAACCTCTTGATATAAACCCAGGCTTTACAGATGAAATCACATTCTTTAAAAATAATGAGTACAGAATACATAGGTTGAGATGGACGTCTTCAACCTTTGGCAAGATTTATAAGCCCTTTATGCGTTTTTACTATTATGAAAAAAACGTTACAACCAACGAAGTTGTTCGTAAATATAAAGACTTAAGTTTTCCTCAAATGTTTTCTCAGTCTATTAGTGGCAATCAGAATATGGAGTTAGCTATTACTGGAGAAAATTTCTTTTATTTTGTTAAAAATAGTATTGAAGAAAACATCAATATTTTGAGAATAAACGCTAAAAGTTTAGAAGATGGTTTTCCAGAATACGACTATTGGCAAGGAGGGATTGATTTTTATTTCTTAATAGGTGGAGAGGCCATTGCTCAATATATTGAAATTAACAATTTACCATCGGTAATATTCCAAGACCCCCCAACTTATACTAATATTGAAAATGGTAGAGGTGTCTTTTCTTCTAGATTAAATGCCGAATCCTTAGGTAAATTTCTTGATATCCCCACCCTTATTGAGTTAGCTAATGGAGATGTAACAAATGAGCTTAATTTTATAGAGCCATAAAGTCTGTCATTTTGTCCCTTTTTTCTGAATTTATGTCATTTCATTAAATAATTTTCTTTTGGCACAGCCTTTGCTTCATACTTAGGCAAACAATGCAACAAATTAAAATTATATACCATGAGCAAAATTATTGGAATTGATTTAGGAACTACCAACTCTTGTGTTTCTGTAATGGAAGGTAACGAGCCAGTTGTAATTCCTAATAGTGAAGGTAAAAGAACAACACCTTCAATTGTAGCTTTTGTTGAGGGAGGAGAACGAAAAGTAGGTGACCCTGCCAAAAGACAAGCTATTACTAACCCAGAAAAAACCATAGCGTCAATTAAGCGTTTTATGGGAGAGTCTTTCTCTAAGCTTCAAAAAGAGGCTGAGCGTGTGCCTTACAAAGTTGTTAAAGGGGACAACGATACGCCAAGAGTACTTATTGACGATAGAAAATATACGCCTCAAGAAATTTCGGCAATGATTCTTCAAAAAATGAAGAAAACGGCTGAAGATTACTTAGGTCAAGAAGTTAAAGAAGCTGTAGTAACAGTACCAGCTTATTTTAATGATGCACAACGCCAAGCTACCAAAGAAGCTGGTGAAATCGCTGGTTTGAAAGTAAGTAGAATTATCAACGAACCTACTGCTGCAGCCTTAGCTTATGGCTTAGACAAAGCCGACCAAGACAAAACAATTGCTGTATTTGATTTGGGTGGAGGTACTTTTGATATATCTATCCTTGAATTAGGAGATGGTGTTTTTGAAGTTAAATCTACTAATGGTGATACCCATTTAGGTGGTGATGACTTTGACCAAGTATTAATTGACTGGATGGCTGAAGAGTTTAAGTCAGAAGAAAATATTGACTTGCGTCAAGATCCAATGGCTTTACAACGTCTTAAAGAAGCGGCTGAAAAAGCTAAAGTAGAGCTTTCTTCAAGTGCTCAAACTGAAATTAATTTGCCTTATATTACAGCAACAGCTTCAGGACCTAAGCACTTAGTGAGAACCTTAACTAAGGCACAATTTGAAAAACTTGCCGATAAACTTATTCAAGCGACTATTACTCCTTGTAAACAAGCCATCAAAGACGCTGGAATTTCTGCCAGTGAAATTGACGAAGTTATTTTAGTAGGTGGTTCTACTCGAATACCAGCT
Organism: Flavobacteriales bacterium; assembly: GCA_016779995.1. Taxonomy (NCBI): domain Bacteria; kingdom Pseudomonadati; phylum Bacteroidota; class Flavobacteriia; order Flavobacteriales; species Flavobacteriales bacterium. Next base: position 34,606 of record JADHMO010000013.1, on the reverse strand, counting down.
ATTCAGAATATTGTTAAGGAATTTTTTGGCAAAGAACCGTCAAAAGGTGTAAACCCTGATGAAGTAGTCGCTATTGGAGCTGCTATTCAAGGTGGTGTACTTACTGGCGATGTAAAAGACGTTCTTTTATTAGACGTAACGCCACTTTCTTTAGGTATAGAAACTATGGGAGGAGTAATGACTAAGTTGATAGAATCGAACACAACTATTCCTACCAAAAAGTCAGAAGTCTTTTCTACAGCTGCTGATAATCAACCTGCCGTAGATATTCACGTACTACAAGGCGAAAGACCGATGTCTGCAGATAACAAGACTATTGGAAGATTCCAATTGTCAGATATACCACCTGCACCAAGAGGAGTGCCTCAAATTGAAGTTACCTTTGATATTGATGCTAATGGTATTTTGAATGTTTCTGCTAAAGACAAAGCAACAGGCAAAGAGCAAAACATTAAAATTGAAGCTTCTTCGGGTCTTTCAGATGAAGAAATTGAAAGAATGAAAAAAGAAGCTGAAGCGAATGCCGATGCAGATAAAAAAGCTAAAGAAGAAGTAGAGAAAGTTAATGCTGCCGATGCTATGATTTTCCAAACTGAAAAGCAGTTAAAAGATTATGGTGATAAATTGTCTGATGACAAGAAAAAACCTATTGAAGATGCTCTAGAAGGTTTGAAAAAAGCACACGAGAGTAAAGACCTTGCTGCTATAGATTCTGCAATGGAAACTATCAATACAGCTTGGACTGCTGCTTCTGAAGAAATGTACAAAGCTACACAAGAGCAACAAGGTGCTGAAGGTGCCGCTCAGCCTAACGCTGAGGGTGGTGGAGCCGATGATGTTACTGATGTAGATTTTGAAGAAGTAAAAGAAGATAAGTAAATAATAACTTACTTAATTTTAGTTAGTAAAAAAAGCCCTACCAGATGGTAGGGCTTTTTTTTTGAATTTATACAATAAATAAAACTTAAGTATGTTATCTTACTAATTTTAATACTTATTTTACCTAAAACTTAAACTATGAAAACAAACCCCATTATCTTATTTGGAAGTGTATCAGCTACGAATAAGAACAAAAGAAGTGTTTTAGTAATCCTGCTCTTCTTTTTAATTCTGTCTAACAATTCTTATTCACAAATTCCTAAAATTGAAAACTATTCTGTTGGTTATCTGAATGAAACTATCTTTCGGTCTGGTATTATTGTAGGAACAGAATGGACACAAAAAGAATGGAATGCAAGTAAGCTCGGTAATAGTGATAGAAATATTACTAAAGAAAGAGCATACATCATAAATCCTCAATTTGGATTATATAATCATGTAGATAATCACACAGGATTAATAACTAAGGTGGATTTTACAGCAATGAGAAAAATATCAGAGAGTCAATTTTCACACAATTGGTCTTTAGGATTAGGACTGATAACGCAATTTAATACAGGAACAACCTATGTATTGAAAGAAAATAAAGAAATTTCGGAGGAAAAAAATGCAAGAAGAACATATTTTAATCCATCAATAAGTTACACTTTAGAGCGTCAATTAGATGCTATGAAAAGTGTATTCGCCAAATTGGGCTTAGGCGTTAAGACCCCTTATAACGCTTGGATAGCACCCACATCATTAATTGTAATAGGAACAAAAATTAAACTAAACTAAACTAGTCATGAAAAAATATAATTTAATCATAATCTCATTATTTGTCATCAGTACTTTAATGTTATCATGTACCAAGGAAAATATTAGACAAGGACAAATGAAAGAAGAGTTTTATCTCAGAAATGGGGATGCAGATATGCCTGTTTTTATGAGAGGAAACCCCGAGTCTAAAACCATTATTTTATATCTTCACGGAGGGCCTGGTGGTGAAAGTACCTCTTCAATATATACTAATGCTTTTTTGCAGCTTCAAGAAAAGTATAAAATAGCTTTTTTAGATCAAAGACAACAGGGTAATGCACATGGCAAAACTAAGCTTAAAGATATTAGTTTCGATAATTTTACAGAAGATGTCTTTCTTTTGACACAAGTTTTGAAAAAGCGTTATGGTGAAGATTCTCGAATATACATACTAGGTCATAGTTGGGGTGGAACTTTAGGAACAGGTTTTATGATAAATGAAAGCTATCAACAAGAGGTAGAGGGTTACATTCAAGTGGCTGGTGCTTACGATTTGCCACTGCTTGGTAAAAGTGTTGTTGAGATGGTAAATGAAATTGGAAACGAGCAGATTAATCAAGGAAAAGATGTTGCAAAGTGGCAAAAAATGATAACAGACATTAATAAAACAAATGAAGATGGTTTAACTTCGGATGAAATATTAAAACTCGGCTCTTATGCAAATGATATATGGCAAGAAAAAATGCTCACTGACGAAATTTTTGATATACCTTCTGCAATAAAGTTTGCAGAGGAACCTAAAGACGTTGATGTTCCGGTTTATCCAAAAGCTTATGATATGTTTGGTGCATTAGCTAACGTTTGGGCCATTATTAAGGTCAATTATGGCAAAGGGGGCTTAATGGAAAAAGTACTGGAGTTATCTATGGCTGATGAATTGTATAAAATCAAAAAACCTACCTTATTAATTTGGGGTAAATACGATTTTACGGTTCCTCCAAAATTGGGTGAAGTTGCCTTGCAAAATATTGGCGCATCAGAAAAATCTCTTAAAATTTATGAGCATTCAGGACATGTCCCAATGGCTTCAGACCCTGATCGTTTTGTAAAAGATGTTAGTGAGTTTATTGATAATAATTAGATGACTACTATTAAAAAAGCCCTACCAAATGGTGGGGCTTTTTTTTAATTATTTACTTACTCTATCAATATCTCTTTGGATATCTCTGTCTTTTATCGTATTTCTTTTGTCATGAAGTTTCTTACCCTTAGCTACAGCGATTTCTAATTTAGCCCAACCTTTATCGTTAATGAATAAGCGTAGCGGTACAATAGTTAGTCCTATGTCGTTTAATTTTTTTCTAATTTTATCTAACTCTTGTCTATTTAGCAATAGTTTTCGATCACGTTTAGGTTGATGGTTAGCATAATTGCCAAATTCGTATTCATCAACATGCATACCTACGATAAAAAGCTCATTTCCTTTAAATGAACAAAAGGAATCGCTCAAGTTTGCCTTGCCATTGCGTATAGATTTGATTTCTGTACCGCTAAGCTGCAAACCAGCCACATACTTATCAAGTAGGGTGTATTCAAATCTAGCCCGTTTATTTTGGATATTTACCGCTTTCATCAGGCTGCGAAGTTAAGGATTTTATCCTAGTGCAACATCAAGTATCATCATTACGATAAATCCTGCAATAAGCCCCATTGTAGCTAAGTCGGTATGTCCACCACTTTGACTTTCAGGGATTACTTCTTCTACTACAATGAATATCATTGCTCCTGCAGCAAAGGCTAGGGCATAGGGCAGTATTGGCAATGCATAAATTACAGTGGCAGCACCAATCATAGCAAAAATAGGTTCTACAATAGCTGATAATTGCCCCCATTTCCAACTTTTCCATTTACTCACTCCTTGTCTCCTGAGCGGCATAGAAACAGCAAAGCCCTCAGGGAAATTCTGTATGCCAATGCCAATAGCTAAAGCAATAGCTGCTCCTATTTCAAAACCTGGAATGCCATGTGATATGGCTCCAAAAGCGACACCTACAGCTAAACCTTCAGGAATATTATGGAGAGCAATAGCTAATACTAGTAAAATAGTTTTTTTCCACTTGGTTGGATAGCCTTCTGCTTCTTCAACTTTTTTGAATAAATGTAAGTGAGGTATTATTTTATCTAACCCAAAAAGAAATAAAGCTCCCAAGAAAAACCCAATAGCAGGAGGAAACCATGAAGGTAAATTAGTGTTGCCTATTTCATTTTGCATTTCTACATAGCTGATAGCGGGGGAGAGTAGAGACCAAAAACTAGCTGCTATCATAACACCACCAGTAAAGCCTAAAGATGTATCTAAAATTTTTCGATTAGTATTGTTAAAGAATACGACCAATGCTGCACCTGATGCAGTCAAGCCCCAAGTAAATAGTCCAGCTAATAAAGCTTGTAATACAGGGTGTTGTTCGATAAACCAAGTGTATAAATCTGTCATTTTTGTTTAATTAATAAGTTTCTTGCTACATCATTGCTAATGTGTGCTAATTTGTTGTTTATTGTTATTTCTAGTGAATTGTCAAAGTCTATTTTTTTAAGAACGCTGATAGATGTTCCCAGTGTAATGTTTAAGGAATTGAGGTATTGTAAAAAGGATTGATTGTCTTGAGAAACTCCTACAACTTGTCCACTGCTTCCTTTTTCTAATTCGCTAAGTCGTTTTGAAAATGATTTAGGAAATAGTCCGTCTTTATTGGGAATAGGTTCTCCATGTGGGTCGTGTTGTGGATAGCCCAAGTAAGCATCTAAACCATCTACTAATTTTTGTGATTTGATGTGTTCTAATTGCTCAGCAACATCGTGAACCTCGTCCCATTTGAATTGAAGTTTAGTGACTAAAAAAACTTCCCAAAGACGATGTTTTCTAACAATTTCTACGGCTTTCTTAAGACCAGATTTACTAAGACTTACTCCACGATAGGGCACATAATCAACCAATTGTTTATCTGTTAACTTTTTAATCATATCTGTAACAGATGATGCTTTGGTCTCTAGCTCATCAGCAATAGAATTAGTAGATACTGAATCTTCGGAATTTTTGGAAAGTTTGAGTATCGCTTTCAAGTAATTTTCTTCAGCCAACGTAATCATGATGCAAATATAATAATTTTATACGTCTAATTTAATTTTTAGTCTTACCTAAATTTAGCTGCTTTTATGAAGTAAAAAATGTATTCAATTTTACACAAGAATCCCCTTTAATGGATTTGCAACATTCTTTTTGTTGATGATTTTGTTACCTCATACGCTGATGGTTTTTTACAAAGCAGACGTTTTTTACTTGAGCTTAGTGTTAGGCTTTAATTTTTTTTAAATTTACCCTATGGATATTGAGTGGAGATTTAAGTCGTTTGAGGATTTGACAAAATCGGAATTACACGATTTGATGATTTTACGTCAGAAAGTGTTCGTAGTCGAACAAGATTGTCCCTATCAAGATGCCGATGAAAAAGATAAAGATTCACATCATTTATTGGGCTATATCAAGGGTGTTTTGGTAGCTTATTTACGTTTAGTTAAACCAGGGATAAGTTATGAGGAAATGTCTTTTGGAAGGATAGTTACTGCTCCAAGTCATAGAGGAACAGGCTTAGGAATAGCACTTATGAGAGAAGGTATAAAGCAATCCATTACACTTTATGGCACATCTAAAAACCGTATTTCTGCTCAATCGCATTTATTGCCATTTTATCAAAAATTTGGCTTTGAATCTACTGGAAAAGAGTACTTAGAAGATGACATTCCTCACACTGAGATGATAAAAAAATAAATATATTTGAGTACCTATAATTTTACTAATTATTTATCGTTGGCATAATTGAAAACTACATAAATTATATTAATGCTATGAAATATTTACTAACTCTATCACTATCCCTATTTTTATTTTCTAATTGTAATTTTAAAAAAAACTCTACTCCACCAATGGCAAAAAAAATTCCTACAGCTTTAAACTATCATAATGATACCATTATTGACGACTATTTTTGGATGCGTCTCTCGGATGAACAAAAAGAAGCTGAAGAATTAGACGAACAAACTCAAAATGTCATTGACTACCTTAATTTGGAAAATGATTATTTAGAGTCTCAAATGGCTGAAACAGAATCTTTTCAAAAAAAATTATACGAAGAATTTGTATCACGCATTAAGCAAGATGATGAAAGTCTACCTGTAAGTTATAATGGATATACATACTACATTAAGTTTGAAGAGGGGCAAGATTACGAATGCCATTATAGAAAAGCTAATAATGATGACGCCCAAGAAGAATTATTATTGGACATTCCAAAGATGGCAAAAGGTGAAAATTATTTTGATTTAGGAGACAAATCCATCAGTGAAAATAATCGTTATATGGCTTATAGCATTGATTTGGTATCTCGAAGACAATACACCATTCATATAAAAGATTTGAAAACGGGCGAAATATTAGAAGATAAAATTGAAAATACCACTGGTAGTATATGTTGGGCAAATGATAATAAAACTATTTATTATACCAAACAAGATGAAGTGACCTTGCGTTCAAATAAAATCTTTAAGCACACCCTAGGAACTGAAACTTCACAAGATGAACTTGTGTATGAAGAAAAAGACGAAACTTTCAGTTGCTATATTTATAAAACCAAATCAAGAAAATATCTGCTGATTGGCTCCAGTCAAACATTATCCACTGAGTATCGTTTTTTAGATGCAGATAATCCAGATGGTGAATGGCAGGTTTTTCAAGCAAGAGAACGAAATTTAGAGTATAGCATTAGTCATTTTGAAGATCATTTTTATGTACTTACCAATTGGGATGCTAAGAACTTTAGACTAATGAAAACATCTGTTGATGCCACTTCAAAAGAAAATTGGAAAGAGCTTATTTCACACCGAGAAGATGTATTGATAAACGATATTGAAATTTTTAAAAATTATTTAGTTATAAAAGAGCGTAAAAATGGATTAGACCATTTGAGAGTAAAAAGTTGGTATGATGATACGGATTACTACATTGATTTTAAAGACCCTACATATTCTTTGTTTTCTAGTTCTAACCTAGAGTTTGACACTGATACATTCCGATTTGTTTATACTTCTTTGACCATTCCTTCTACGGTATATGGCTTCAATCTTTTAACCCAAGAGCGTACTTTGTTGAAGCGAGACGAAGTATTGGGAGGAGGGTTTGAATCGGATAATTATACTTCAGAACGCTTATTTGCCACAAGTAGAGATGGAAAAACTCAAATTCCTATTTCACTAGTTTATAAAAAGGGTTTCGAGAAAAACGGAGAACAGCCACTTTTACTGTATGCGTATGGTTCTTATGGATATAGTACGCCACCTTATTTTAGTTCATCAAGATTAAGTTTATTAGATAGAGGTTTTGCTTTTGCCATAGCGCACATTAGAGGAGGACAGGAAATGGGGCGTCAGTGGTATGAGGATGGTAAGCTTCTAAAAAAGATGAATACATTTTATGATTTTATCGATTGTGCAAACTACCTTATTGATGAAAAATACACCTCCTCAAATCATTTATATGCCAATGGCGGAAGTGCAGGTGGTTTATTGATGGGGGCAGTCATTAATATGGCTCCAGATTTGTGGAATGGCGTAATTGCTGAAGTACCTTTTGTTGATGTTATTAATACCATGTGGGACGAATCAATACCACTAACTACTGGTGAATTCGATGAATGGGGAAATCCTAAGGATAAGAAATATTACGATTACATAAAATCATATTCTCCTTACGATAATGTTAAAGCGGTTGCTTATCCCAATATGTTAATTACTACTGGTTATTGGGATAGCCAAGTACAATATTGGGAACCAGCGAAGTGGATAGCCAAGCTAAGAGAGTACAAAACGGATGATAATTTATTAATGATGTATTGCAATATGGATGTAGGTCATGGTGGAGCATCAGGACGTTTTAAAAGTCTGAAAGAGGAAGCATTAAAAGTTGCCTTTCTACTCAAGTTAGAGGGGATAAAAGAGTGATAGTTATCATATTTTCCTAAAACTTACTTTCTGACCTTTGCCTACTATGAATAAGTCTTCGTTGATTAACAAATACAATGTTTCTGGTCCTCGTTATACCTCTTATCCTACAGTGCCTTATTGGGACGATTCAAACTTTACCAGCGAACTCTACTTGCATACTTTAAAAAATACATTTGAAAGTAGTAATTCGCAAGGAATTAGCCTTTATATACATCTTCCTTTTTGCGAAAGTCTGTGTACGTTTTGTGCTTGTCATAAGCACATAACTAAACGGCATGAAGTCGAAGAAGAATACATAGAAACTTTATTAATGGAATGGGCACTTTATGTCAATTTTTTAGAACAGAAGCCACAGATTAGTGAAATCCATTTAGGAGGTGGCACTCCTACTTTTTTTTCGGCTAAAAATCTATCTAAACTCATAGAAGGTATTTTACAAAAGTCTATTTTAAGAGAAGATTACGATTTTAGTTTTGAAGCCCACCCCAACAATACTACTAGAGAACAACTTCAAGTTTTGTATGATTTAGGCTTTAGGAGGTTGAGTTTAGGAATTCAGGATTATGATAAAAAGGTTCAAAAAGCAATAAATCGCATACAATCCTTTGAACAAGTAAAAAAAGTAAGCAAGTGGTCCAAGGAAATCGGTTACACTTCTATTAGTCATGATTTAGTTTTTGGATTACCTTTTCAAATCCTAGATAATATGAAGGATAGTATTAGCAAGACAGTTAGCCTATTGCCTGATAGAATATCTTTGTATAGCTATGCCCATGTGCCTTGGATTAAAGGAGTTGGACAGAGAGGTTTTGATGAAAAAGATTTGCCAAAAGCAAAAGAAAAAAGACAATTGTATGAAGTCGCTAAATCTGCCTTTGAATACTATGGCTATCACGAGATTGGTATGGATCATTTTTCCTTAAAAACGGACAACCTATTTCAGTCATTTAAAAATAAAAAGCTGCACAGAAATTTTATGGGTTATACTACCAATAAAACAAAGCTCATGATAGGTTTGGGTATGTCAGCTATTGGTGATAGTTGGGGTGGGTTTGCTCAAAATGTAAAACATGTAAAAGATTATCAAGAAATGGTCAAAGGTGGTCATTTACCTTTTTATAGAGGGCATATCCTTAGTTCTGAAGATAAAATAATCAGAAAGCATATACTTAATTTAATGTGTTATCAAGAAACATCTTGGCAAGATGAGTCCATGCAATTTGAAGGAATTGGACATACCTTAGAATTGTTGGAAGAGATGAAGTCAGACGGTTTACTTACAATTGAAGGAAAATCTTTAGTTGTAGCTAAAGAGGCGATACCATTTATTAGAAACGTCTGTATGGCTTTTGATAAATACTTGACGAGAAATCAGCCAGAAAAAGCCATCTTTTCAAAAACGATTTAGTTTAAATATACAGCTTCTTTTGTGCCTAATTCTACAGTAACGTGTTCTTGTAATGTTGTCGCTAGTGATAAGCCTACCACATCAGCTTTTATGGGGTAAGTTTTATAATTTCTATCAATGAGTATAGCTGTCATTAATTTTTTGATAGGTTGATTTAAGAAGTATTGAGCACCATACATCAATGTTTTACCAGACTTAAGTACATCATCGACTAATACGACCACTTTATCATTCAATTCGCTATGCGCGCTCACTTGAACAGGTGACGATAGGGGATTGAGTTTATCTAGTTTTACTTCTATGACTTCAACCATAATGGAAGAAATATCGCTTAAATGTTTGCTCAAACGCTGAGCTAAAATACTCCCTTTAGGACTTATGCCTGCAATAACAATATGGGATTCTTGATGATTTTTTTCTAATACTTCCCATGCCATGCGACATAGCTTTTGCTCCATCTGTTGAGCGTTAAGTACTACAGTTGTTGATGAATTGATTTTCATAGCGCTAAGTTAAGCAATCTTGTTTTTTTAAAGAAATAAATAACTCTCTACCTTTTCTAGCTTCTATGGAATTGTCAGCGATTTGCATGTATTCTATGTCGTAATGAGAAGAAAAGAGTTTTTGATATTCTTCTTTGCTTCCTCCAAATGGTGGGTGGTCGTTTCCAAATTCTTCAGCAAACAATAAGCCAACAATTTTTCCATTTTTATTCAGTAAATCTGAAGTATGCTTCACATAATCCTTTCTTAAATTAGGGCTTATGGCGCAGAAAAAGGTTTGTTCTAAAATGAGGTCATATTGTCCTTGATGTTCAAAGAAGTCAACTTCTATTAATTGAGCTTTTGGAAAACTAGGGACTCGCTTTGAAAATTCACCTAAAGCTAATGGGGAGAAGTCAAGGATAGTTACCTTTTTAAAACCTATTTGGTGTAGGTATTCAGCCTCATAAGCTCTTCCACAGCCAGGTATTAGGATGTTTATGTCTTTATCTTCTACACTATCAATGAAGGTCTTTAGAGGGGTGGAAGGATAGCCAATATCCCAACCAGTTTGTGCTGTCCTATAACGATTATTCCAAAATTCTTTATCTAACATCTTACCTTTTTTCAAGCAGCACTACATTTTCAACGTGGAAAGTTTGAGGAAACATATCAACGGGCTGAACTTTAGTCACTTTGTAGTGTTCGTTCATTAATGCCAAATCTCTAGCTTGTGTTGCAGGGTTACAACTTACATAAACAATACGTTTAGGGTTTACATCTAATAATTGACCAACTACTTTTTTATGCATTCCATCTCTAGGAGGGTCAGTAATTATCACATCTGGCTTTCCGTTCTTGCGTATAAAATCTTCGGTGAATATTTCTTTCATATCACCCACGTAGAATTTACAATTGTCTATACCATTATTTTTAGCATTTTCTTTAGCCGCTTCAATAGCTTCAGGTACAGACTCTACACCAATCACTTTAAGAGCATTTTTACCAACGAATTGAGCAATAGTACCTGTTCCGGTATACAAATCGTAAACAATATCATTTTTCTCTATTTGGGCAAATTCTCTAGTTATTTTATACAGTTCGTAAGCTTGTTTGGAATTGGTTTGATAAAATGACTTGGGTCCAATTTTAAATTTTAAACCTTCCATTTCTTCATAGATACAGTCAGCACCACTAAAAGTGATAATATCTAAATCGAATATCGTTTCATTGCCCTTATCGTTAATGGTATATAATAAAGATGTGATTTCAGGAAATTGTTCTTCAATGTAGTTGAGTAATCCTAACCTTTTCGATTCATCTTCATAAAAGAATTGGAAAAGAACCATAATTTCTCCTGTACTGCTCATTCGAATGGTAAGCGCTCTTAAAAAACCTTCTTTTTCAGCAATATCAAAAAAATCGAGTTCATTTTCAATAGCATAGTCTCGAGCTGCTTTGCGTATGGCGTTAGATGGTTCTGCTTGAAGATGACATTCATTAAGGTTAATGACTTTGTCCCAAAATCCAGAAACTCTAAAACCAGCACCATTTCGGTTGTATATTTCTTTGCCTTCCGCACTTTCTTCTTCAGTTATCCAACGTCTATTTGTAAAGGCAAAGTCCATTTTGTTTCTATAGCGGAACTCATTCTCACAACCCATAATAGGATTGACTTCAGGTAAGTCTAAACCACCAATTCTATTCAAAGAATCCATTACCTCTTTTTGTTTGAATTCTAGTTGATGCTCATAGCCCATAAATTGCCATTTACAACCACCGCACAGACCAAAATGCTCGCATTTAGCTTCTCGTCTTCTTTCAGAAAAAGAATGAAATTTAACAGGCTTACCTTCCAAAAAAGAACGTCTTTTTTTATGAACTAATACATCACATACATCACCAGGAACGGCTCCTTCAACAAAAAGAACTAATCCATTTTCTAGACGAGTAATTGCTTTTCCTTTAGCTCCTGCATCAGAAATATGAACATTTTCTAAAACTATCTTTTTACGCTTTCTTCCCATGGCGCAAATATAGAATTTTAAGCACTGCATTTTGATTTTAAAATCATTGATTTTTCTAACTTTGTCTTTCAAAATTACAAGATATGTACTCATCACAAGAACTCATTGAAATAGAAGAAAAATATGGTGCTCACAACTACCACCCACTACCTGTTGTTTTATCAAAAGGTAAAGGTGTGTATGTTTGGGATGTTGAAGGAAAACAATATTTTGATTTTCTGTCTGCCTATTCGGCTGTCAATCAAGGCCATTGCCACCCTAAAATTATAAAAGCACTTACGGACCAAGCCTCAACTTTGACGCTTACTTCTAGAGCTTTTCACAATGATATTCTTGGTCAATATGAAAAATTCATTACCCATTTGTTCGGCTATGATAAGGTTCTGCCTATGAATACAGGAGTTGAAGGTGGAGAAACAGCTAATAAATTAGCTCGTAAGTGGGGTTATATGAAAAAAGGAATTGCTGAAAATAAAGCACGTATTATTTTTGCAAAAGGCAATTTTTGGGGGAGAACATTAGCCGCTATTTCTAGTTCTGATGACCCTACATCTTACAAAGGTTTTGGTCCTTACATGCCGGGTTATGATTTAATACCATACAACAACTTAGATGCTTTAGAAAGGGAATTAAAAGACCCTAACGTTTGTGCTTTTATGGTAGAACCTATTCAAGGTGAAGCAGGTGTTGTTGTCCCTGACCAAGGGTATTTAGCAGGTGTTCGTGCTTTGTGTACAAAGTATAACGTTTTGTTTATAGCTGATGAAGTTCAAACGGGTATTGCTAGAACAGGTAAAATGTTAGCTTGTGATTTTGAAGACGCAAGACCTGATATTTTAATTCTAGGAAAAGCCTTGTCAGGAGGTGTATTACCTGTTTCTGCTGTTTTAGCTGACGATGATGTGATGTTATGCATTAAGCCTGGCGAACACGGTTCTACTTTTGGGGGAAATCCTTTGGCATGTAAAGTAGCTCAAGCAGCTCTTGAAGTTGTAATTGATGAAAATTTAGCCCAAAAAGCTGAGGAATTGGGTCATATTTTCAGAGATGAATTACAGCAACGTTTAGGTCATTTGAATATCGTTTCAAAAATTAGAGGAAAAGGGCTGTTAAATGCCATAGTAATCAACGATACAGAAGATAGTTCAACAGCTTGGGATATGTGTATGTCATTAAGGGATAATGGACTTTTAGCAAAGCCTACGCATGGAAATATCATTCGTTTTGCTCCACCATTGGTCATTACTAAAGAACAGCTTTTAGAGTGTGTCAATATCATAGAAAACACTATAAAATCTTTTGAAAAATAAATTTTGTAACTTTACAAAGTGAATAAGATCGCAAAACATATCATTAGCCACCTTTTATGCCTGTTTATGCTGGTTGGTGCTATTGGTATTCCAGTAATCTTTAATCATTCTCATAAATCAGATATTATATCAGTAATAAATCAGTCTGATAATATTTGTCAAGAAGCAATGTCTTGTTGCGAGACAGAGCCAGTAGAACAAGAAAAAGTGGTTTGTTGTTCGACAGAACCTGTAAATGAGGTAGAGAGAATTTCATCTTGTAAATGTAATATTCTTGCCTCTTGTTGCTGTTGTTTTTTAGATGTTCGTTTAGTATCATTTGTGTTTGATACTCCTGTTAATGAACCTGTATCTATTCCATCATTTGTGCAAGCTTTTGTTAGAGATATAGGCATTAAAGAACTTCTAAGCTACTACTCACATTTATCTTGGTATAATTTTGATTTACCACCTCCCAAAACCTATTCTCAACAGTTAGCACTTTTTCAAGTATTTAGAATTTGATTATTGACTGAGCTAAAATCTTAACAGCTTAAGTTATAGTATTAATATCAATAATTAAATTATGAAATATATAGTTTTAATAGCCTTTCAAATTAGTGCTTTGTTTATTTATGCACAGGGCAATATCAATGGAAAAATAAACGATCAAAATGGATTACCTCTTATAGGAGCTAACATAGTTGTAGAAAACACAACAATAGGGACAACTACCGATGTAAACGGTAAGTTTAAACTACAAGTTGATAAGTTGCCAGTTAATATTAAGGTAACTTATATTGGTTTTCAACCAAAAACTATTCAGGTAAAAAACCAATCTTTTCTAACGGTATCGCTTAGCGAGTCAGTAGATATAAAGGAAGTGACTGTTGAGTCAAAAGTCAATACCACAGAATTGTCTATGGTTAATCCATTACAAGTGCAAAAAATTTCTAGTAAGGAGCTTCAAAAAGCGGCTTGTTGTAATCTTTCGGAAAGTTTCGAAACTAATGCTACTGTTGATGTTTCTTTTACTGACGCTGTTTCTGGTGCCAAGCAAATTCAAATGTTAGGATTGGATGGTATTTACACACAAATAACCCAAGAAAATGTTCCATTGATAAGAGGGCTTTCTTCTGCTTATGGTTTAACATACGTGCCAGGTACATGGATAGAGTCTATACAGATTATAAAAGGTGCTGGTTCAGTAATAAATGGTTTTGAGTCTTTTGCTGGTCAAATCAACTTAGAATATTTTAAACCTGAAAATGCCGATAAGATTTATTGGAATTTTTATACCAATTCAGAGAATAAATTTGAAAATAACCTGCAGTTTGCTAAAAAAACAGGTAAATGGACTTCTAATCTCTTTACTAGTATAAACTATCACAGTAAAGAAGTTGACGAAAATGAAAATGGATTTTTGGACATGCCCCATATTAAATCTGTCAATGTTCTGAACCGTTGGCTTACAGAAACGGAAAGTTATAGAATTAATCTAGTTGGTCGTGTACTTGTTGATGAACGAGAAGGTGGGCAAATTCGTTCAATTAGTAATCCTTATAAAGTACTTATAGATAACACACTTTTGGAGTTTAATAGTAAAACAGGTTTGAAAATGCCTGATAAAATAGGAAAGAGTGTCGGATTGCAAACGGCTTTTAGAAGACACGACCAAGCTATAAAGTTTGGGTTGACCGATTACAATGCCTTACAAGAAAGTGCATTTTTAAATCTAATAGGTCAAACTTATATTTCTACAACAGATCATTCGCTAAAATATGGGATAAGCTATTATGCCGATAGATACACCGAAAATTATGAATCTACTAATTTTGATAGAGTTGACTTGACAACCGGTATTTTTACAGAGTACAGTTATACTTCACCTTCTGAATTGACAATTGTTGCAGGTATTCGTGGAGATTATCACAATACACACGGTTTTGAATTTTTACCACGCTTAAATTTAAAATATAATCCTTCAGAACAAACAGTCGTTAGGCTATCTGCAGGAAAGGCTATGCGAGTAGCTAATCCTATTGCTGAAAATACCTCTTATTTTGCATCCTCTAGAGAGTTTGAAATACAAGATAGTTTGGGTGTTGAAGTGGCTTGGAATTATGGTGTTAACTTCACGCATTGTTTTAAACTTTTTGAAAGAGAAGCATCATTCAATGCAGATGCATACCGAACAGATTTTGAAAATCAAGTGATAGTAGATATAGAAGACCCTACTAAACTACGATTTTATAATTTAGATGGTGAATCTTATTCAAACAGTATTCAATTCGATTTTAATTATGAATTATTTGATCGTTTTGATGTTAAACTCGCTTATAAAATTAACCAAGTCTATTCTACTTATGATGGCGAAAAGATGAAAACTCCTTTAGTGCCAGAAAATAGAGCCTTAATTAATTTTGCATATGCTACAGATCATATCAATAAATGGATGTTTGATGCTACTTGGAATTATATCGGAGAAAGTAGAATTCCATACCACCCACTTATTAAAGACAATAAAACGGTTTCAGATCCATTCTATGTGATAAATAGTCAAGTCACTAAAAAGTTTAAAACTTTGGACATATACTTAGGTGGTGAAAATCTGTTGAATTATAAGCAAGAAAATCCTATACTTGGGGGCGATGATCCATTTGGCAGTAATTTTGACGCGTCTATTATATGGGCACCTGTTATGGGTCGTTTAATTTATACAGGTATTCGTTTAAAAATCAATTGATGAAACTAGGATTAATAATATATAGTACGGATGCAGAGCTTGTTTTTAACGCTTTTCGTTTGGCTAACTTCTCATTAAAAGAAAAAGACGAGGTTCGTCTTTTTCTTTTAGCGAGTGGGGTAGAGTATGAATCCCTTCATTCGGAAAAGTTTCCGATTATTGACTTAGCCCAATCTTTTGTAGATAATGGCGGTCAGATTTTGGCTTGTGGTACTTGCCTTAATCTCAGACAACAAGATAGTTCGGAATTATGCCCATTATCTACTATGAAAGATTTATATGAATTAATAAGAGATTGCGACAAAACCGTTACCTTCTAGATGTTGTTTGCCAAAATAATGATGGGTATAGTAGCTATTGTGCTATTGATATCCTTATTGATTTTTTTGGAAAAAATTGATAAAAGACGATGATTTAATGTGTTCTTTGGCACTATAAATACTAGCGTTGAGTTCAAAGCCAATGAGCATTACAATAGCATTAAAGTACATCCATAACAGAATGACAATTAGCGTACCAATTGAGCCATAGAGTTTGTTGTATTGACCAAAATGATCGATATATAAGCCAAAGCCAGTTGACGTTAAAACAATAAAAAGTGTAGCTATAATAGAGCCAGGTGAGATTAAACTCCAATGTGTTTTTTTAGACGGACCGTACTGAAATAATACCGATAATCCACCGAATAAAAAAGCCAATAGTATAATCCATTTTCCGATAACCATAAGAGTAACAGCACTTTGTTCAAGAATCCCTAAGTCTACAAAGTAGTTACTAGCAAATTGTGTAAAAACAATGAGAGCAACGGCTACAATAAGCATGAATGATAACATCAATGTTAGACCTAGTGCTATGAGGCGTTGCTTCCACATACCTCTATTTTCAGAAATATGATAGGAACTATTAAAGGCTTCCATAAGTGAGTTGATACTATTTGTGGAAAAATACAGAGCCATTAAAAAACCAAAGGACAGTAGACCGCCTCTTGGGTGATTAATTATATCAGTTATAGTGGTGAATGCCGATTCGTTAGTGCTTGGTGGTAATACTTCTCCTAAAAGTCCTAATAGTATTTCTTGAAAGTTGTCTACAGGAATGTAGGGAATTAGAGTGAAGAAAAATATCAAGGCTGGAAATAAAGCCAAGAAGAAGTTAAAAGCTATTGAAGACGCTCGGGTAGTGATAGCACCTTTTTCAAGTCCTTCAATAAAAAAATGTGTCACATCATAAAGATTCATACCACTAAAGCCAGGCAAAACAATGTGCTTGCTCCAATCTACTAGAAATGACAGATGTTCTTTAAGTTTCATTTAAAAGGCTTTTAGACTTAAATCTAAGCTATTGACAGAATGTGTTAATGCACCAACAGAAATAAAATCTACTCCACAGAGGGCATGTTCTCTTATAGTTTCTTCGGTTATTCCTCCAGAGGCTTCAGTTTCAAAACGTCCTCCAATTTGTTCTACAGCAATACGTGTATCGTCATAACTAAAGTTATCCAGCATGATGCGTTGTATATTACCAACTCTTAAAATTTCATTGACTTCTTCTAAGTTTCTGGCTTCTACCTCAATAGGTATTTTTATTCCCTTGTCTTTTTGGTAGTTTATGGCTTTTTCTATGGCTGATTCAATACCACCTGCAAAGTCAATGTGATTGTCTTTTATCATCATCTTATCGTATAATCCAAAACGGTGATTGACACCACCGCCAATTTTAACCGCCCATTTTTCGAGCAAACGAATACCCGGTGTTGTCTTTCTAGTATCTAGTACTTGTGCTTTAGTCCCTTCTAACAATTTTACAATATGCTGTGTTTTGGTGGCAATGCCACTCATGCGTTGCATACAATTGAGAACGAGTCTTTCGGCAGTTAGAATGGAAGAAGAAGGCCCTTCCACAATAAAGGCCACATCGCCAATAGTCATACTTTCACCATCTTGCATTAAGGGAAAAAATTGAATATCTGGATTGACTTTTTCAAAGATAGCCTGAGCAACCTCCATACCAGCAAGTATTCCATTTTCTTTGACAAGTAGTTGGGCTTTGCCGCAAGCCGTAGAAGGAATGCATGCCAAAGAAGTATGATCGCCATCACGGACATCTTCTTTTAAGGCGAATTCTATGAAGGCATTTAATTCTTCTTTCATTGAGGGTGTTTTTCTATCCAACAAAATGACTAATATTGTGGCAAATTACAAAACTTTTTTGGTGAAAATAGTAGTAATAGCAATAGGAAAGACCGATGAAAGTTGGGTGCAAGAGGGAATAGACAAATATTCTAACCGTTTGAAGCACTATATCTCTTTTGAATTTGTGATTATTCCTGACTTAAAAAACCGTAAAAACTTATCTGAAAGTCAGCAAAAAGAACAAGAGGGTAAGTTAATCCTAAAGCAAGTGCACAATACCGACACACTTATTTTGTTAGATGAAATAGGCAAGGAGTTTAATTCTACATCTTTTTCTAATTTTTTGCAACAGAAAATGAATACAGGTATAAAACGCTTGGTGTTTGTTATTGGTGGTCCTTATGGTTTTAGTGCTGAGATTTATAACAAAGCGACTTCTAAAATTGCTTTATCCAAGATGACTTTTTCACATCAGATGATACGCCCATTTTTTGCCGAACAAGTTTACCGAGCATTTAGTATTCTGAATAACGAACCCTATCATCATCAATAAATGAAATTAGTATTTGCAACCAACAATCCCAATAAGCTTGCTGAAATACGTATGCTAGTACCCTCTTCCATTGAAATTCTTAGTTTGAAAGATATCAATTGTCATGAAGAACTGCCTGAAACATCGGATACTTTGGAAGATAATGCCGCTCAAAAAGCCTTTTATGTTTTTGACAACTACGGTTACAATTGCTTTGCTGATGATACTGGATTAGAAATAGATGCCTTAGATGGTCGTCCCGGGGTGTATTCGGCACGTTATGCTGGTGAACAATGTATTGCTGAAGATAATATGCAAAAGGTATTGGCCGAAATGAAAGGGCAAGAGAACAGAGATGCCTGTTTCCGTACCATAATTTCTCTAGTAATTGATGGTAAAGAGTTTCAATTCGAGGGAATGGTAGAAGGTCAGATTATTCCTGAAAAATGGGGCGATAAAGGCTTTGGATATGACCCTATATTTTTAGCCGATGGTTTTGATGAAAGTTTTGCACAAATGTCTATCCAACAAAAAAATGAAATTAGCCACAGGGGGTTAGCTGTCAAAGAGCTTATAGCTTTCTTAAAAAAGAAGATTTAAAAAAATCGGAATTTATATATTTGTGAAAACAGAATTTACACACATGAAAACAACTTATTTTTTAGCAATACTCTTAGTTTTTGCCTCTTGTCAATCTAAAATCTCAATGAAAGAATATCCTATGACTGAAAAAAAAGAAGTTATTGATACCTACTTTGGTGTTGAGGTAGTAGACAATTACCGTTGGTTAGAAGACGATTTAAGTGAAGAAACAGCCCAATGGGTAAAGCAGCAAAATGAAGTGACATTCGATTTTCTCAATCAGATACCTATCAAAAATGCTTTGACGGAAAGACTGACAGAAATATGGAATTATGAAAAATTATCTGCCCCATTCAAAAGAGGTGATTACACTTATTTTTATAAAAATGACGGTTTACAGAATCAATACGTTGTTTATAGAGAAAAGGATAATGAGGAAGAAGTCTTTTTAGATCCAAACTCTTTTTCTGATGATGGTACAGTTTCTTTAAGTTCATTAAGTTTTTCCCCTGACGGTAGCTTGGCAGCTTATGCCATTTCTGAAGGTGGTAGCGATTGGCGAAGTGTTATCGTTATTGACGCACTAACTAAGGAAATCATCGAAGATACTTTGGTCGATATCAAATTTAGTGGTGTCAGTTGGAAAGGCAATGAAGGGTTTTATTATGCCAGTTACGATAAGCCAGAGGGAAGTGAGTTATCCGCTATGACAGACCAACACAAACTGTATTTCCATCAGCTAGGGACTCCTCAAAGAGATGATAAAGTTGTCTTTGGTGCTACAGAAAAATACCGTTATGTATGGGGAGGAGTTAGTGAGGACGGTCGTTTTTTGACTATCTCTGCTTCAACATCTACTAGTGGCAACAAACTTTTTATTAAAGATTTGAACCAAGAGAATTCGCCTATCATAAACATAGTCAATGATTACGATAGCGATAGTTATGTTTTGCACAACGAGGGCGATTTACTCTATATTGTTACCAACAGAAATGCACCTAATAAGAAAGTAGTAACTGTATCATTTCAAAACCCCCAAGTCGAGCATTGGCAAGACTTTATTGCTGAGACAAAACATGTTCTTAGCCCTAGCTTTGGTGGAGGTTTTTTCTTTGCACATTACATGATTGATGCCATTTCTAAAGTTTATCAGTTTGATACTGAAGGTCATAATTTGGGAGAGATTCAATTGCCAGGTGTAGGAAGTAGCGGTGGCTTTTCTTCTAGAAAAGAAGAAAAAGAACTGTATTATCGTTTTACAAACTATCATACGCCAAGTGTTATTTATAAATACGATGTAGAAAGCCGTCAGTCAGAATTGTATTGGGAGCCTAGTATAGATTTTGTTTCTTCCGATTTTGTATCTAAACAAATCTTTTATACTTCTAAAGATGGTACGGAAGTACCTATGATTATAACTCACAAAAAAGGAATCAACTATGATGGCGCTAATCCGACCATCTTGTACGGCTACGGAGGTTTTAATGTGAGTTTATCACCTTCATTCAGTATCAGTAGAGCTGTATGGTTAGAGCAAGGAGGAGTATATGCAGTTGCCAATCTTAGAGGTGGTGGCGAATATGGTAAAGAATGGCATAATGCTGGAACTAAAATGAATAAGCAAAATGTTTTTGATGACTTTATAGCAGCAGCTGAATATTTGATTTCAGAAAATATTACATCTAGTGATTATTTAGCTGTCGATGGTCGTTCTAATGGTGGATTATTGGTAGGGGCTACTATAACACAACGCCCAGACCTTATGAAAGTAGCCTTACCAGCAGTAGGAGTTTTAGATATGTTGCGTTACCATAAATTTACGGCAGGTGCAGGTTGGGCATACGATTATGGTACTTCAGACGATTCTAAAGCAATGTTTGAGTATTTGAAAGGCTATTCGCCAGTACATAACGTTAAGCAAGGGTTTAATTATCCAGCTACTTTAGTTATTACAGCCGACCACGACGATAGGGTAGTACCAGCACATTCTTTTAAGTTTATTGCAGAATTGCAAGACAAACACCAAGGAGATAATCCTGTGTTTATACGCATAGAAACCAATTCCGGACACGGTGCAGGAACACCCGTTTCTAAGCAAATAGAGCAATCGGCGGATATAATGGCATTTACCCTTTACAATATGGGGGTTGATGAGTTTAAGAAATAATTTGATAAAATTCTAAACTCAACATTTTTAGTCTATTCTGTGATATTTCCTGACTAAGCCCGATTTATAGCGAATAAATACGGATGAATTAGTTAAAATTTGATCGACTTTTCTTCCATCTAAGCTAAATAACTTCAATTTCATCAGTATTTAAAAGATGGTAAGTTCCTAGATTTGTTGATTCAACAGCAGTTCCTATCTATACCACTGTATCTATGGTAGTTGAATTAGTGGTTATTTCCATTTTTACTACACCTTGACCAGCTGTATTATTGGGGTAAAAATGGCAATTTAAATACTGATTAGTACTTGCTGAAAAGTTGGCGGTTCCACTTATAACTCCTGGATCATAACAACTAGGAAAGCAAATAGAAAATTCCCATTCATTCGGCATTTCGGCTTCCACAATTTGCCAACTAATATCACATGCTTCTAAAGCGTTGTAATAGGTGTTTTGATAAAAGTCAGAAACTGACGAAATATCGGATAACTCTATGGTGTAGTCATCAATTGTATGGGTCAGTGGATTACTTTCTCCTTCGACAATGATGTAAGCTTTCATTCCCATCATTACATGGGGTGTACAAGCATAAAAATAAGTGCCAGCTTCATTAAATACGACGTAGCCATCATCTTCTAGTGAAAAGCCACCATTTGATGTAGTTCCATTGTTATTATAGGTTTCCTCATTCACTTCAACGGCGTTATGAGAAGATAAATTTTCAAAATACACAGTATCGTTCACTTGGATTGTGAGTTCGCTAGGTGAAAAAATATTGTAGTCTGATGCGTAAATGGTATGTGTGTTTTGAGCTTTGCCTATTAATGGTAGAGCAAATAGAAATAAACAGATGAATTTGTTCATAGGTTAAAATGTATTTGTTATTGTGAAAATATATTTTTTTTAAATATTAATCTCTATAAACTTATGAACACCTTTTCAACTCTCTAACTCAATCTCAATAGTCTGTAAATTTCCATTGCGTTTAATTTGGCAAATTATTTCGTCACCAGGACTAAATTTAATAATTTGTTCATGTAATTGACTGACACTATTTACCTCGACATCATTGATGCTAATCAAAACATCGTAGCTTTCAATTCCAGCTTTTTTGGCAGCACCATCTTTTAGTACATCAGTTATAAGAACACCTTCCACGCCGTTTAAAGCTAGTTTTTTAGCCATTTCTTGGTTAATGTCAGCAATATGAATGCCGATGTAGGCACGTCTGACTTCACCATAATTTTTGAGGTCAGAGACCACTTTCTGAACCATATTGGCAGGTATAGCAAATCCATATCCTGTATAAGAACCTGTATTGGATTGTATGGCTGTATTAATGCCGACTAAATCACCATTGGTATTAACTAAAGCTCCTCCCGAATTGCCAGGATTTATAGCAGCATCGGTTTGTATAAAGGATTCTATGCCATTTCTTCTGTTCAATATATTGATACTTCTTGCTTTGGCACTGACAATGCCAGCTGTTACAGTAGAGTTAAGGTTAAATGGATTACCTACTGCTAAAACCCATTCGCCTACTTTGATGGAATCCGAATCACTAAAAGTAAGGTGTTCCAAAGTTTGAGCATTAATTTTTAGTAATGCCAAATCGGTATTAGGATCTGTGCCTAATAATTCTGCTGTATAACTGCGTTTATCGTTGAGCACGACTTCTATTTCTTCAGCTTCATTAATAACGTGCTTATTTGTTACTACGTATCCATCTTTTGAAATGATGACTCCAGAACCACTAGCTACTTTCTCGGTTGGTTGGTTGTAATAGCCTTGACCAAAAAAAGGGTGATAATATCGATAGTATTCATCTTCCATAATTTTGGATTTGATGTGTACGACTGCCTCAAGAGATTTTTCGGCGGCATAAGTGAAATCTGTTTGTGTATTGGATTTGTTTTTAGTAGTTACAAAAAATGATGTGTTTGCGAATACCTTGTTATCTATAAATGCTTGTGTTATCTGAAAGAGAACGCCTCCTAAAACCAGATAAGCAAAAATGGTTAATTTCTTCATAATTATTGATTTTTGATATAAACAAATTGAGTGTTCAATTTATTGTATAAAAACCCAAGAAATTATAGAATGCTTTTAATGAGCCTGAGTTTGTGGGTATGTTTGCGTTCTTCGGCGTTGAAGATGCCCTGTTGGTCGAGTCGGTCTATACGCACTTTTCCAGAGGCGTGAATAATGAAGTTATTCTCCAAGATGATGCCAACGTGAATAATTTTGCCTTCGTTGTTATCGAAAAAGGCTAAATCACCAGCTTCTGATTCTTCTATGAAACTAAGTGTTGTTCCAATTTCTGCTTGTTGGTAGGCGTCTCTAGGAATTTCTTTTCCGTGCAAACGGTAAATCATCTGCGTAAAACCAGAGCAATCAATTCCAAAAGGTGTTCTGCCTCCCCACAGATAAGGTGTGTTGAGGTATAGCATAGCATTATCCACCATCATAGCTTTGTCCTTATAGCCTGTTGTGCTTTCTCCTTGATGACTGTAGACATTATCGTTTATTTGAAACTGATGTTCTTGGTAAAACGGGAGTGTACTACCCAAAGGTACAGTTTGATGGGTGTCTTTAACTACCATATCTAACAATTCGGTAGTTAGGGTAGGGTCATGACGTTCAAGTTCCTCGTAGGTGTTTTTGTCTATTTCTGACCACTGTTTGTTGCAAATCCAACCTTCGTATTTGTCGTGTGCTAAACGTATTTTGCTCCATTTTACTCGAGATTCTAATACTTTGAAATGTTCGCCAAAGAGAACTTGATTGACCATCTCTGCTTTGTCGGATGCTTCGGCACGTATAGGTACTATTGCTAATTCTGAAATTCCGTATTTCATCTAAGACAAAAGTAAAAAAAAAGCCCACTTATTAAAGTGAGCTTTTAGTATTAATTCTTTGGCGTTTAAATCATTTCTACAACCATAGCAGATGCACCGCCACCACCGTTGCAAATTCCTGCTGCTCCGATTTTAGCATGGTTTTGCTGAAGAACATGCAATAGAGTAACGATAATTCGTGCTCCTGAGCAACCTAGTGGGTGTCCCAAAGATACTGCACCACCATTGACGTTTACCTTAGCAGCGTCAAGCCCTAATTTTTCTATGTTGGCTAGTCCTACTACAGAAAACGCTTCGTTTAATTCGAAGTAATCTACATCGCTAGTAGATAGATTGGCCTTATCCAAGGCAATGGGTAAGGCTTTAGCAGGAGCAGTAGTGAACCATTCTGGTTGATGGGCTGCATCGGCATAGCTACGTATTTTAGCTAAAGGTTTTAGATCTAATTCCTTAGCCTTTTCGGCACTCATAAGTAATAGAGCAGCGGCACCATCATTTAGGGTCGATGCATTGGCCGCAGTTACTGTACCATCTTTATCGAATACAGGGCGTAGATTAGGAATTTTATCCATCTTTACATTTTTGTATTCTTCATCTTCAGATACGATGAGGTCATCTCCTCGTCTTTGAGGTACTGTTACTGGAACAACTTCGTCTTTAAACTTGCCATTTTCCCATGCACTAGCACTTCTGTTGTATGATTCAATAGCAAAGGCATCTTGTTGTTCTCTACTAAAGTTCATCTCTTTAGCACACAATTCGGCACAATTTCCCATGTGTACTTTATTGTAAACGTCCGTTAGTCCGTCTTTTACTAAGCCATCTATTAACTTCATATCTCCTAGCTTCTGACCATCTCTTCCTTTAGCGAAGTAATGAGGTACGCTAGACATATTTTCCATACCACCAGCTATGACGATATCGTTATCACCACACATTATACTTTGTGTGGCTAACATGATGGATTTCATACCTGAAGAACATACTTTATTAATCGTCGTGCAAGGTACTTCTTGAGAGAGACCAGCGGCCATAGCGGCTTGTCGTGCTGGAGCTTGACCTAAGTTGGCTTGGAGTACATTACCCATATAAACTTCATCTACCTTATCTGCTGATAGGCTGACTTTTTCTAATGCACCTTTTATAGCAACGCCACCTAATGTTGTAGCAGAAACACTTGATAAACTACCTCCAAAACTTCCCATTGGAGTTCTTACGGCCGATACGATAACTACTTCTTTCATAATTATTTTTAATTTTTGGATACTAAGCTGCGAAGTTAAATAAAATGATGTAGTAAAGTAGGTTTGTAAACTTGTTATTTATTGGTATTTTAGTCGGCGATATGCGATTTAACTTCCCTTCTGAAATAAGGAATAATTACTTTAAAATTCAAAAAGTTGTTGTTTTCCTTCTGGCAACCATTCTTATTGTATGGATGTTTCCTAACAAAGCATCTTTTAAGTTTGAGTTTCAAAAGGGCAAGCCTTGGATGCACGAAACCTTAATCGCTCCTTATGATTTCCCTGTTTACAAATCTAACGAACAGTTGGTTGATGAGCAGGAGCAATTGCGTAACAACATCAAGCTAACTTTTGTATTGGATGAATCGGTGTATGATATCAAAGCCGAAGAATTTATATCCAATTTTGAGCAAAAATGGTCTACTGATAAAAAGGTGTCTAAAGATGCTCGTTTTACTTTTTTTAACCTCAATAAAAAGAAGAAGAATAAAACAAAGAAGGAAAAATTAGCCGATTATGGTTTGAAGGTTCTTAAAGACTTGTACACAACTGGTATCATTCAAATGGTTGATGATATTGAATTTAAGGAAGCCGATTATGAACTTATTGTAATGAAAGATAATGTTGGTAAGCTCGTTCCTTTAGGAGAGTTGTACACCATAGAAACAGCTTCCAAAAAGGCTTATGAACTAAAAAATATTTCCGAGGAAGAATCCAATTTCTTAGCACCTTTGATATTAGAAATGCTCAAGCAAAATGTCTTTTATGACGAAGATGCTACATCTAAAATGTTGAATAGTGAACTGAAAGCTATTTCTAAGGGCTTAGGCATGGTTCAACGTGGCGAGGTAATTATCTCACAAGGTGAATTAGTTACTGAAAGTAATTTTCAAGAATTAGAATCTTATCGTCAGCGATATGAAGGTGAAAATTGGCAAGATGGTTCAGAAAACTGGCTGAGTTTAGGACAGTCCTTATTAGTATTAGTGGCTTTTTTGATTTTATTCTTATTTCTCAAACAATTTAGGATTGATGTATTCAACGATAATAAGAAAATCACTTTTATTCTTACTCTTATCGTTTTAATGGTTTTGATGGGTTCTCTTTCTTTAATGGCAAGTAACAAGCTCATCTTTTTAATGCCTTTCTGCTTGTTACCCATCATTATGAAAGCCTTTTTTGATACACGTTTAGCTTTGTTTACTCATTTAATAGCTATCATCATTATTGGCTTTATTGTGCCTAATAGCTTTGAGTTTATCTATTTGCAGTTAATGGCTGGAATTGTATCCATTTTATCTGTTTTACAGATGTATAAACGAGCTCAGCTCTTTGTTTCTGCTGCTAAAATCATCGCTATTTATTTTGTTGCTTATTTCGCTATGGCACTCACTCAAGAGGGTAGTGTTGATAATATCGATTGGATGAATTTTGTTTGGTTTGCTGGAAATGGTGCCCTGACCTTATTTGCTTATCCTTTGATATTTGCTTTTGAAAAAACGTTCTCTTTGGTATCTGATATGTCACTGTTAGAGTTGTCAGACACCAATAGCCCATTATTGAGAGAATTGGCTCAAAAAGCACCCGGTACGTTTCAACACTCTATACAAGTGGCTAATCTAGCCGAAGAAGGAATTCTTGAAATTGGAGGTAATGCTTTGTTGGTACGAGCTGGTGCTTTATATCACGATATTGGTAAAATGAAGAATCCTCAATTTTTTATAGAAAATCAAATTTCTGGAATAAACCCCCACGATGATTTGAGTTTTGAGGAAAGTGCTGACGTTATTATTAAGCACGTAAAAAATGGCATTAGTTTAGCTAAAGAAAATAACTTACCTGATGAACTGATAGACTTTATACGGACACATCATGGTACTACTATGGTGGGCTATTTTTATAAGCAGTATGTAGCGAGTTTTCCTGATGAGATTGAGGCTGCGGAAAAATTTACTTACCCTGGCCCTAAACCTTTCTCCAAAGAAACTGCCGTTCTGATGATGGCCGACTCAGTGGAAGCTGCTGCCAGGAGTTTAAAGTCACCAACTTTAGAAAATATCGATAAGTTAGTGGAGAGTATCATCAATACTCAAATAGACAACGAACAATTTGTGAATGCCGATATTACTATGAAATCCATTACGGAGATAAAGAAATTGTTTAAAAAGAAATTACAGAGCATACACCACGTGAGGGTGGAGTACTGATTTAAGGAATAAGCACTCGCTTAGCATCTACTTTTCTACCGTCAACAGCCAAACGAACAACATAAAGCCCAGCTTTTAGATTGGGCTTTTTTAATTGTATTTGATGCAATTGTTTGTTGCAGCTACTTTGATACAATGTTGTTGCCTTACGTCCCATAACATCACATATATCAATACTAACTTCCGACTTATTGTTGCAGTAAAAACTAAGTTCAAAATTTTCTAAAATGGGATTAGGGGCAATGGATAGTATCTTACTAGCAATATCGTTTCTATTGTAGTCTATGGTATTTACTGTTGCTATATCAACGTCAAGATAAATATCAAAAACACCATTTAAATTTGAATTGTCATCAACAGTCAAAGGTATGATTCTATCTACTGCTGAGGGGTCAGAAGCCCAGGGGTCAATGTCTAGGGAGGTATCACCTTCAAAGTATAATTGGGTGACAAACTCAGGATTGTTTTTATAGACTACCTTATAATGTATGTGACTTGGTCGGTAATAACTTCCGTTTAAGTATTTACCGGGTTGAATACTTTCAAAAGCGTAATTTCCAGCATCGTCGGTATAGATTTTACCTCTGTAGTCTATATCTTCATATGCACCATCATTATTGGCTTGCCATACATCTATTAGAGCATTTGGAATAGGCGTTACACAATCTTTAGCGTAAACAGTGCCAGTAATGTATAATCGTGGTACTTCACTAACAGCAGGAGCTATATTGCTAATGTTTGGTGCTCCTTCTATAAAGTAAGGGCCTAGTATATCATCTGTAGTAATGCATTCGTCTTGAGCAAACAACTGTTTGAAGGGTAAAAAGGGTAGGATAGAGGCACTAATGAACGATTTTAAGGCTTGTCTTCTTTTCATAATTTATGAGCTATTAGAGATATTTCCACATTTACATTTTTGGGTAATACACTAACTTGAACGGCCTCTCGTGCTGGAGGGGCTTCATCGAAGTACTCTGCATATACTGAATTGATGTCTGCATATTGATTCATATCTTTTAAAAAGATAGTGCATTTCAAAACATGGGAAAAATTCATTTCAGCGGCTTCTAAAACTGCTTGTAGATTTTTCATGACTTGGTGGGTTTCATTTGTAATAGAATCCATTATCAAATCGCCATTAATAGGATTTATAGCAATTTGACCTGAGGTGTATAAGGTGTTGTTAGATAGTATAGCTTGACTATATGGACCTATAGCCTCAGGTGCATTTTTTGTATAAATCACTTTTTTCATTGTACTAAGATAGTATTTTTTACTTTTGCCATAGTAGTAATGGACTTCATCGCTTATAACTTTAAGAGGAAAGTCCGGACACCATAGAGCAGCATAGCGGATAACATCCGTCCACCGTAAGGTGAGGACCAGTGCAACAGAAAGCAAGTACAGTTCGGCTGTAGTGAAACCAGGTAAACTCTATGCGGTGCAATGTCGTGTATACCGAGAACAGGGACTGCTCGTTCAATCTCGGGGGGTAGGCAGCTCAAGCTAGTTAGTAATAGCTAGCGTAGATAAATGATGAAGCTCGAAAGAGAACAGAATCCGGCTTATGAATTACTACCTGCTGCCCCTCGTGGGCAGCTTTTTTTTATATAGTTTTGTTGTATGAGAAAGTGGTTTTGTATTCTTTTTGCACTGTGTAGCTCAGTTCTTTCGGCACAAGATGGTATAGTCAAGTCCGTGATGTTGGATTCTGTAATGGTGTCGGCGGTTAGTGCTGGTTTTAGTGTTGAAGATTTTGTTGACTACGTTAAATCTGATACTAGCTTTTATCAAGGGTTTAAAAACTTGCGCTATTATCCTCATCAATACTCTAGTGAATTGGAGGTTTTTGACGTCAATAATAATTCGGTTGGATTTTTGTATCGTCAAGGGCATTATGAGGTGGCAGATAATAAGCTTGTAGTTAAAGTAGATTCTTCGTTTAATGATGGAAGAATTTACAATAGACGAGGTAAATACCGATACTATACACCAGAATTTTTTGACTACATTTTTTTTCCAAAAGACACTTTGGAGGTAAGTAAATACAGCTCAAAAGAGGAGTCAAAAGATGGTGATAGCCAAAACGAAAGAAATGAAAGAGATGCTAAAGTCATCATTTTTAATCCAGGTTCTGTAGAAGTAGAGAAATCTGGTAGTAAAAAAGAAAAACTTGCTGTTTTTGACGAGTCTATGCAAAAATACTACGACTACATCATTTCTAAAAAGACTTATAAAGATACTTTGGAGTGTTATGAGTTTGTGTGTCGTATGAAAAGTGACCTTAGCGAAGACGAGCAAGAAGAAGTTCTTATTCGAGAGTTAGTATCGTATTTTGATAGAAGCACCTTTAATGTAGTGTATAGAAAGTATATTATGCAATACGATTATTGGCTAATTGATTTGAACGTGACGGTAGATGTCGAGATGGGCTATGTTCAGGACAAACTTATTCCGAGCTATATCAATTACAAAGGATATTGGGATATACCTTTTAATAAGCCTGAGATTGCTGAATTTAAACTCTGGAATTCAGATTTTATAATTACCGACTAGAAGTTTAATCTTGAGCAGCTAAAAAACGCTCTGCATCTAGTGCTGCCATACAGCCAGTTCCGGCAGAAGTTACGGCTTGACGATACACATGGTCTGCTACGTCACCAGCAGCAAAAACACCATCTATCTTAGTTTTAGATGTTCCAGCTTCCACTATCAAATAACCATTATCGTCCATATCCAATTGACCTTTGAATAAGTCGGTATTTGGTTTGTGTCCGATGGCTACAAAAAAGCCAGTTGCAGGAATCACCGTTTCTTCTTTAGTTTGGTTGTTATAAGCAGTTACACTTTCAACACCTTTTTCACCATTAATGCTTTTAGTTTCGTGGTTGAAAAGTACCGTAATGTTATCCGTTTTAAATACTCTTTTCTGCATGGCTTTAGAGGCTCTCATTTCGTCTCTTCGAACTAACATAGTTACCTTAGTACATAACTTAGCTAAGTAGGTAGCTTCTTCAGCTGCTGTATCACCAGCACCAACTACTACAACTTCTTGACCTTTATAGAAAAAACCATCGCAAACGGCACAGGCAGAAACACCAAAACCATTTAGTCTTTCTTCATCAGGAATGCCAAGCCATTTGGCAGAAGCTCCTGTTGCAATAATTACAGTTTGTGCTAACACATTTTTGTTGCCATCAATCTCCACTTTAAATGGTCTTTCAGAAAAATCCACTTTAGTAACCATTCCCCATCGAGTATCGGTATCAAAACGCTCAGCCTGAGCTTTGAAGTCTTCCATCATTTTAGTGCCATCTACACCGTTTGGATAACCAGGATAGTTATCAACTTCTGTGGTGGTTGTTAGCTGTCCGCCAGGTTGCAATCCTTGTATTACAACAGGTTTTAAATCAGCACGAGCGGCATATATAGCAGCAGTATATCCTGCAGGTCCAGAGCCGATAATTAAGACTTCAATGTTTTCTATTTCTTCCGACATAAAGAGGTTTTTTTAATGGTCAATATTTAGCCTGCAAATTTATAATATTTCTGTGATAAGTGGGTAGTATCTTTCAATATATGTAGTGTCTTCTTTGGCAATAAGTTTGTAGTAAACGGCAGCCTGTCCATAGAATACACCATATCCGTTAGATACATTCGATTGCAAGTTGATGGGTTCTGCAAAAGGATTGCCATTACTACTAGCTTGATAATCTACAGAACGCCAAAACAAATAGGAGTTATTATCTATTTGACTCATTCTCACCAATACGGTGTCGGGGTAAACAGTTTTATCGTGTTCTAGCAGAGTTTGTCCAGCTTTGAAATAGCCTTCCTCGTCTTGTTCGAAAATTACCTCATCAAAAGTTGCTGAGAGAGTAGAACTTAAATTACCTCTTTGAAAATAAGTGTCGAAAGAAGTGCCGTTAAGACCTTCAAAATCATTTCTAACAAAACCCCAAAGTGCCTTTGCAAAAAGAGGGTCGTTAGTTTGCTTGACGGTAAAAGAATTAGGCATTGTTCCTTGTGGTGGATTGTCCCCCCAAAAAACTTCTTTAGTGTGAGCTAGACGTTTATGTTCTATCATTATGGTATTGCCCAAAGTATCGGGGTCTGAATAGTGAAACCAAAAATTACCTAGATTGGGTCGTGGTGCTAACTCGTCAATTTCAAACCATAAGCTATCCATAAGATGTTCATTAGGAATAGTAGTTGTGGCAAAAAGAGAATCACCATCAACGACAACGGTCATATTAAAACGCTCTCCTGACTTGGCTATAGTATTGTAGGGGGGGGATAAGATGATATCGAATGGCCATTCAATGTAAAAACCCGGAAACAAAGCTGCTATAGAGTCTAAGGTTGCGTCAATTTCTTCAATGCCAAACGCAGGAATATCGTTTATATTAACAAGTTCAACAGTTTGTCCTTCAGCATTGGATACTTGTATGTTAGCATCAGTTACGAATAGTTCGTTTATAGTTTCGTCAGTTACTGCCGAGAAATATGGTTGAGTTTTTGTTACGATAGCATAAGCTGGATAGCCCGTTTGAATGACGGACTGAACAACAATTTTAGTTTCTGTACTTTCTTGAGAAAAACCAACTTCTTGTTCAAATTCAAAAAACTTTTCACAACTGCTAAGTAGTAAAAGAGGTAATATGTAATAGATTAACTTTTTCATATTGAATTAAAAATTAAAATTCCAAGCTACAGATGGTATAATTGGGAATATGGATATCTGAAAAGCCTTAGGTTCTAAACCACCATCTGTTAAATTTCCATCACCTTCCACATCGAAATAAATGAAGTAGGGGTTGGCTCTATTATAAACATTGTAAATGGAAAAATTCCACGAGGAGTTAAAACGTTTGTTAGCTTTATTTTTAGTGTACGTTGCTGACAAATCCATGCGGTGATAGGCTGGCATTCTATAGCTGTTTCTATCGGCAAATTCGGTATAAATATCCCCATCAATGATGTATCTGTCAAGAGCTGGAGTTAATGTATTTCCAGTAGCATAAACAAAGACAGCCGATAGTACCCAGTTTTCATTCAGTTCGTGAGTAGCTGTTAAGGATAAATCGTGCGTTCGGTCGTATTTGGCAGGGAAGCCAATACCATTATTTAATTCTTCAAAGTAACGTGTTGTTTTTGAAATGGTATAACCTAGCCAGCCAGTGGTTTTCCCTAATCTTCTTTTGATAAAAAACTCCAAGCCGTAAGACTCACCATCACCAAATGTAAAGGATTCGTCAGAGGCTGTATTAGTATTATCTTCAGGTAATGCCCCTTCTTTGTATTCTATGAGGTTATCCATTTTTTTATGGTAGGCTTCAATGGAAGTTTCCCATTTGTTGTCCTTCCAATTTTTGAATAAACCGACTGCAAATTGTCTTCCATATTGTGGTTTTACAATTTTGGTGCTAGGTACCCATAAATCAGTAGGTAAAGAAACACTAGACAATGATGCTAGATGAATGTATTGGTAATTTTGAGTGTATGAAGCTTTAACCGAACTGCTTTTATTCAATTTATACCTCATGGAAAGGCGAGGCTCCAAATGTCTGTGATGATTGGCAGTATCACCAGTCAATTCGTTCTTGAAGTAGTTTCGTACAGTTACTGGGCCACCAAACTGAAAACTGCTGTATCGAAGCCCAGCTTGAATTTTTAAATCCTCTGTAACTTCAATATCATCAGATACATAAAGTGCTCCTTCGTTGGAATATTGCTTGAAAATGGATTCAGGTTCGAAAACGACTTCTCCAGAACGTCCTGTTACACTACCTGGAATAAAAGTATGGTAGGTAAAGTGAGAACCGAATTTTATGTTGTGTTTGTAGTTGGGTAGATAGGAAAAATCAATTTTTGTATTCCAATCGGTAATACTCGAATTGAGTTTAAATTCAAAGTCATTTTGTTCTGCTCCGAAAGAGAACTGATAATCACTAAATATAACCGATGTATTGACAAATAGCCTATCGTTAAATAAATGATTCCAACGCATAGATGCTGTGGCATTTCCCCAAGGGATATCGAATTTAAAGCCTCGGTCAGCATTTCTGAAAGTAAATACATCTCTACCAAAGTAACCACTCAAAAAGAGTCTATCCTTATCAGAAATTCTATAATTTACTTTAGAGGTTAAGTCAAAAAAGTAATAGCCCGTTCCTTTGAATGCTGAAGTATCATTAATAAGAGGATTAACCAATACATCTATATAAGTTCTTCGACCAGAAAGGATAAACGAACTGGTATCTTTTTTGATAGGTCCTTGTAAGGTAAGTTTTGATGATATAAGACCTATACCGCCATCTACTTCAAACTTTTTGCTGTTTCCTTCTTTCATAGAGATGTCTAGTACTGATGCTAAACGCCCACCATATTGGGCAGGCATACCACCTTTAATGAGGTTGATATCCTTAATAGCATCTGCATTGAATACCGAGAAAAAACCAAACAGGTGAGAGGCGTTATAAACAGTGGCTTCATCCAATAAAATTAGATTTTGGTCAGGACCACCACCACGAACATAAAAGCCAGAACTACCTTCCCCTGAAGATTGTACCCCAGGTAGCAGTTGAATGGTTTTGAGGACATCTACCTCTCCCATAAAAGCAGGTAATTTTTTGATGTTTTTAACGTCTATTTTTACCTGACTCATATTAGTTGACTGCACGTTTTTGTCTGCACCTTCGGATTCTATTACTACTTCTGAAGTGACGATGGCATTGGGTTCAAGAGCAACATTAATTCTAATATCTTTATCTAGCTTGATTTGCTTTTGTTGGCTAGTTAAGCCCAAAAATGAATAATCTACAGTGTATTTTCCTTCATCAACAGTAAGCGAATAAAAGCCGTATTGGTTAGTTGACACGCCTTTTAAATTTTCCTTGAGGTAAATGGTAGCTCCAATAAGGTATTCTCCTGTTTCGTTGTCTTTTACGTAACCGCTAAGCGTGTATTTTTTCTGAGCAAAATTGGTCAATGCAAACAAACATAAGGCAAGTGATAAAAGATACTTTTTCATTGTGGATAATGAATGGAATTTTATTTTTGCAAAGTTAAAACAATTTGGTATTCGTTCGTTTTGATATTCGATAACAATTGAGTTTTAATTTCGGGATGTAGCT
Organism: Flavobacteriales bacterium; assembly: GCA_016779995.1. Classification (NCBI taxonomy): domain Bacteria; kingdom Pseudomonadati; phylum Bacteroidota; class Flavobacteriia; order Flavobacteriales; species Flavobacteriales bacterium. The sequence continues at coordinate 124 of JADHMO010000013.1, read as the reverse complement.
TAGTCCGGTTAAAGTGCGCGTCTGGGGGGCGCGAGATCGGAGGTTCGAATCCTCTCATCCCGACCACATTTTTACTCCATTTTCTAGGGATTTGATCACAAATCCCTTTTTAATTTATTGATTT